>JAQUOB010000031.1:0-7783 GCA_028717325.1 Candidatus Margulisiibacteriota bacterium | reverse complement strand
ATAACGTTGAAGGGGCCGTCCGCCACCTCTGAAGTAATTTCAACCCCGCGGTTAATGGGGCCGGGGTGCATGACGATAACTTCTTTTTTGGCCCGGCTCAGCCTTTCGGCGTTGAGGCCGAAAAGCTCCGAGTATTCCTCGATCGACGGGAAAAAGCTTTTTTCCATCCGCTCCTTTTGGATCCTCAACATATTGATGAAATCGGCATCCTTGATCTCCTCGTCCAGCTTATAGGAAACCCGGGCGCCCATTTTTTCTATGTCCTTGGGGATCAGGGTCGGCGGCCCGACCACGGTCACTTCGGCGCCCAGCTTTTTTAGCCCCCAGATGTTCGAACGGGCCACCCGTGAATGGGCGATGTCGCCCACGATCAGGACTTTTTTGCCTTTGACGGTTTTTCTTTTGTCGATCATCGTGAAGATATCGAGCAGGCCCTGGGTCGGATGTTCGTTAAAACCGTCGCCGGCGTTGATGACGGAAGCGTTGCAGTTCCTGGCGGCCAGATGGGGCGCGCCGGCCATACTGTGGCGGATGACGATGCAGTCAAGCCCCATGACCTCAAGGTTTTTCACGGTGTCGATCAGGTTTTCGCCTTTGACCACGCTGGAAGAAGAAACCGCCACATTGGTCACGTTGGCCGAGAGGACTTTGGCGGCGGTATTGAAAGAAGTCCGGGTCCGGGTCGACGGCTCATAGAACAGGGTGATAATGTGCTTGCCGAGCAGGGTGGGCACCTTGGGAATGGGGCGCGCAATGATCTCTTTCATCGAACGGGCGGTGTCCAAAATGAGGTTGATTTCCTCGACTTCGAGATCTTTGAGGCCGAGCAGGTCTTTTGATTTTAGCCCTTTGACCTTGTTCATCCTGAATAACTATTATATCATATTGGCTATGAAAGTGCGCCCCGCTTACGTCATTTTTATTTTTTTACTGATCGCCGCCGTTTTCGAACTCTACTATACCAGATTGCCGGTCACGTTCGAGCGGACCGCCGGGGTGATGGGGACGACTGTGAGAGTCAAAGTGACAGGGCCGGGCGCGCCGCAGGAGACAGCGAGGGCCATTGATGAGATCAAGCGGCTGGACCGGCTTCTGAGTAAATTCAATCCCGACGGCGAGATCGGCCTGATCAATCGTTTGGCGGGCCGGGCGCCGCTTGAGGTTTCGGCAGATACCTTTGATGTTTTGAAGCTGGCGGTAAAGGTCGATCGGCTTTCTCACGGGGCATTTGACATTACGCTCGGGCAACCGGCTGGCTTGATCCTCGATCAAGCAAATAGAAAAGTAAAAATCGACAATAGAAAATTGAAAATAGATTTAGGCGGGATAGGTAAGGGCTACGCCGTCGAAGCTGCCCGCCGGCTGCTGCTGAAGCAGGGAGTGAAAAGTGCTATAATTGACATGCACTCGTCGATGGCAGTGATCGGCAACGGCTGGAGAATCGGCGTCCGTGACCCGCGGCGCCGGGAAAACGTGCTTGAAGTTATTACCCTGAATGACGGGGAATCACTGTCGACTTCGGCGCAATACGAACAGCCGGGGCACTTAATTGATCCAAGGACCGGCCAACCAGCCGATAAATGTTTAAGTGTTACGGTTGTGGGGAAAGACGCCGATTTAGCGGACGCCCTCTCGACCGCGATCTTTGTTTTAGGCCCTTCGGAGGGGATGCGGTTGGCTAAGTCAGCCGGGGTCAGGGCGATCATAGTTGATAAGAATGGGATAATTCATGATAATTTTGGCCTTAAATTGCGGTAGTTCTTCGGTTAAATATAAGCTGTATCATTGGGGCAAACGACAAACGCTGGCCAGCGGAATGATCGAGCGGATCGGGATCAGCGGCGGGCCGGCCAATCACCGCGAAGCGCTTCAGCAAATAATACACAATCTTCCCTCTTCGGAGATCTCGGCCGTCGGCCATCGGGTGGTCCACGGCGGCGAGAAATTCAAGAGCTCCGTGCTTATCAACGACGAAGTGCTCGCGGCGATAAAAAATGTCCAGGACCTGGCCCCCCTGCACAATCCGCCCAATATCGCCGGCATCGAAGCGGCCCAGGAAGTTTTACCGGGCATCCCTCACATCGCGGTCTTTGACACGGCTTTCCACCAGACCATGCCCGAACACGCTTTTCTTTACGCGGTGCCTTACGAATGGTACGCCATGTACGGCGTCCGGCGCTACGGCTTCCACGGCACCTCGCACCTCTATGTTTCGCGGCGCGCGGCCGTCCTGCTGGGCAAGCCGCCGCTCGAAACGAATTTGATAACCATGCATATCGGCAACGGGGTCAGCATCGCGGCTATCAAAGAGGGTATCTCGGTTGACACGAGCATGGGTTTGACTCCCCTGGAGGGCGCGGTCATGGGCACCCGTTGCGGCGACCTCGACCCGGCCATCATTCTCTTTATGATCGAAAAAGAGGGCTTTTATGCGGAGGAGCTCGATACCATTCTCAATAAAAAGAGCGGCTTGTTGGGGATTACCGGCAAGTATATGGACCGGCGCGATATCGAAAAAGCGGCAGCCGACGGCGACCGGCGGGCCCAACTGGCGGTCGAGATCGAAGCTTATCGCCTGAGAAAATATATCGGAGCTTACATGGCGGCGCTGGGCAAAGTCGACGCGGTCGTCTTTACGGCTGGGGCGGGTGAGCTTAACTGGAAGCTCCGGGCGGCGGTCCTCGAGGGCATGGGAAATATGGGTTTGGTCATGGATAAAAAGAAAAACGAGGCGGCGATCAGCCGGGAAAAAGAAACTCTCATTTCCGCCGACAACTCGCCCGTCAAGATATTTGTCATTCCGACCGATGAAGAAATTGTCTTTATCGAAGATGTCGTGGCGATACTTGAGGGTCGCTACGAGACCCACACCCATTTTGCCTATTCTTTTGATGATCCAAAGTTCAAGCGCAGGGTCGAATGAAATGGACGATCTTTTAAAATTCCTCTGGCTGAGACCGGCCGAAGAGCTTCGCTGCGGCGCAACGACGTTAAAAGACCATGCTCCAAGAAAAATAAATTACCCCTGGGAACTGATCGTTAACTTGAAAGAAGATCTCGAACAGGATCTCGCTGGTCTGGGGTATGGGGTAAGAGGGAAAATACATCCTTCCGCGGTGCTTTACGCGCCGGGAAAGATCTTAATTGAAGACGGAGCGGAAGTAGAAGCCTGTGCCGTGCTGGATGCCAGAAGCGGTCCCATTTATATCGGAAAAAATACGATTATCCGGCCGCAGAGCTACCTGCGCGGCCCTTTATCGATCGGGCCGGAATGCCGGCTCGGCGGCGAGATCACCCATTCGATCTTCTATGGTTATTCGAACAAAGCTCATTATGGTTTTATCGGCCACTCTTATATCGGCGAATGGGTCAACTTGGGCGCCGGCACCACCAATTCCAATCTCAAGAACACTTACGGCACTGTGAAAATGACTCTCGGGGGAAAAGAGATCGACACCGGCGAACAATTTTTGGGTTGCCTGATCGGCGATCACGCAAAACTGGGGATAGGGACGCTGATCCCCACGGGGGCGGTGATCGGGCTGGGAGCCAATATTTTTGGCGGGGGGATCAGCCCGAAGGTTGTTCCCGCGTTCGGCTGGGGCGGGGATCAGAAGGTCAGGTTCGAAAAATTTATCGCTACTGAGCGGCTGGTCATGAAGCGCCGGGGCCGTGAACTTGGTGAAGCAGAAATTTCCCTGTTAAAAGAAATATTCAGGCTTTCAGATAATAAATAAGTCGCTGGGGGATCGTCTAATGGTAGGACACCGCCCTTTGGAGGCGAGAATCGGGGTTCAAGTCCCTGTCCCCCAGTTTACTTTTTTGAGAAAAAAAGTCTGACCCCGCTAAATAATCCAAATAAAAACAAAACCCCGATAACCCCCGTTGCCGCCGTGGATGCTGGCCCTGCCGGTAAAAAGGGGAGGGAGTAGCCGGTCATTAAGGTTTGATGTTCGACCGCTTTGCCGGCAAACCCGAGCGTCTCGGCGACTTTGTTGAGGCCATCCGGATGAGATGATGCCCAAAAAGCCGCTAAAACCACGATCAAACCGGCCAACAAGAAGATTTTTTTCATTGAGGGGAGTCTTTTGCCGGCATCAGCTGTCGGAAAAGGTTCAAAAGAGCAATGGTTATTAACGCTTCGGCGATACCGATAACGGCATGGACTTTTATCATCGCCGGGACCACTGTGCTGAAAGCGATCGTGTCGGCTAGCCCGATCTCCAGCGCGCAGGCCAGCGCCGCCAGGATGACCGATAGCCAAGCCGCGATCATTACGCTCAACCATTCGGTCAGGATTTTGCTCAACCAGAAATAAACATAATAGCTGATCAGCGCGCCAAAGACCGCCATATTAATGATATTCGCCCCCAGCGCCATCAGCCCGCCGTCAGCGTAAAATAGCGATTGGACGATCAAGACTGCTGCGATGGACAGCGCGCCGGCAAACGGCCCCAGCAAAACCACTGCCAGCACTCCGCCGATCAGGTGGCCCGAAGTTCCGCCGGCGATCGGGAAATTAAACATCTGCGCGGCAAAGATAAGTGAGGCGACCGCGGCCATTCTCATCAGCTGGCTCTCGCCGAATTTGGTCATTACCCGCCGGCTGCCGAACGCCAGGGAGTGGGCGCCTTTACCGGCGGCGGCCAGCGCGACTTGCGGCACTACGGCAGTTACCGCCTGCTTGACCTTGGAAAAACAATAACCCAAAACGACCGCCGCTGCTCCGGCCAGGCCGCCGGAAACTTTTGGATCAAGAAACCCGTCAGGAATATGCATTTGACTCAAACTTCCTCTCTTTTGGTGCTACGTTTTAAATAATCGTAGCAATCTATCGGCGGAATGTCAATCAAGGGTGATTTCAAGTTGACTTAGGTCTGGATCGACCGTATAATTTCATCATCTGCCAGACGGCAGGAATGCCTGTGGAGGTGTTTTTGATGGTAAGGAAAATTTTCGGCCCGCTTTTTGTCATAGTTCTCCTCGTTTCTGTCGCCGTCGCTTCCAGTTTTGCCGTAGTTAAAGGGCTGGAAAGCAGCAAGCAATCGATCATCAAAGTCGGGGAAAGCATCACGATCCCGCAGGGCGCCGACGTTAAATCGGTTGTTTCGGTCGGCGGCTCGGTCACGGTTTACGGCACGGTCGACCAGGACGTCGTTTCGGTCGGCGGCTCTGTCTTTTTGAAGGATTCGGCGGTTGTCGGTGGCGATACGGTCTCGGTCGGCGGCAAAGTGATGAAAGAAGCCGGCGCCCTGGCCAAAGGGGATGTCGTTGAGGTCTCGGCCGGTGGGATCTCGCCCGCCGTCTCTTATTTCACCAAAGGCGGGATACTGAAGGGCTTGGCCCTTTTTGGCTTGCTGACTTTTATCGGCTTTATTATCCTGGCGATCATTCTGGTGGCTGTTTTTACGCCGCAACTGGGGATCGTCTCGGCGGCCCTGGAAAAAAATCTCCTGCGCAGTTTCCTGATCGGCCTGCTGGTCATGATACTCTTCATCCCGATCATAATAGTTCTCGCCGTGTCGATCGTCGGCATAATCCTGATCCCGGTCTGGCTGATCCTGGTCGGCGCCGCCTGTCTCTTCGGTTATATCACAGCGGGCCACCTGCTCGGCAAGAAAACTTTGCACGCTTTCAGGCTGTTCAATAAATCGATGATGACCGAAACGCTGACCGGCGTCATCCTGCTTTCGGTCGTCGGTCTCGTCCCCATCGGCGGTTTTATCATCAAAATGATAGCCGTGCTTTGCGGCCTCGGCGGAGTGTCCGAAACCAGGTTCGGGACAAAATGATCGCCGGCTGACCCAAGTTATCTTTAAGCGATAAGCCCCACAGCCAATTGTGGGGCTTATTTTTTCCCCCTCTGAGTATTTCTTTGCCGTAAAAAAAGTGAAATTCTCCAAATTATATGGCGAAAACCATATGATATGGAAGCAAGATCAATTTATAGAATTGCGCAGAGAGCGCTGGTCAGGCTGGCAAAGCCGGCCCTCGTGCTGGCCATAGCCGCTTGCGGCTCTCCAGCTAAATCCGAGGTTGTCATTCCTTTGGACCGGACCAGGAACATGGGATTATTGGCCGATTATACCTTGAAAGTAAAATGCGACCTGTCGCCAAACGATGCCCAGATCTTTACTTACCGGAATGAATTGAATAAAAAAGGTTACAACGAAAATATCGATATCCTGAGACAAGATGTTCGCTGGTGGCCGAAAAAAATGCAGGAATGGACGGGGACTGTTGTATTAAGCACTAATGACCTGCCCTCTTGTCCCGATCGGATGGAAACGCCGGCAATTGCCCAAAGTTCAGCTTTGGCTTCGGCGAGCGCTGCGGCGCCCCAGCCGCCGGTTGCCGCGAGTTCGGCGCCGCCTTTGGCGAGTACGCCGACCAAGCAACCGCCCAGGCCGGTTGGTTGCCCCAAAAACCAAGAAATGTACAAGGGTCATTGTATCCCAAAATAGGAGATAAACGATCATGAATGTCAGCCAGATATGTTCCGGTCGAAATATTGTCATCGATCCGCAGAGGGTTGACGCGGATAAAGCCAGCGATCTGGCTTTACTGCCGGAAATAACCGCACTGCAGGCGATGCTGGCGTCGGTCAACAAGCTGATGGATCTGGCGACACCGCCAGCCGATGATAAATTCCAAAGTAATTTTGCGAAAGGTGTTTATCAATTTGAGCTGGGCCAGGCAAGATCGGCCAATCAGACACAAAAAACGTTGGAAGCGCTCAAGGCGGCAATCGACGGGATCGACGACAAATTAAAAACCGCGGCGCCCGCGGATAAAGAAAAATTGCAGCATGATCGCGATATGCTTGCGGGTTTAGCGAACAACCTGAACCTGGAAATAAACAATTATAAAGAACTGCAAAAAAAGCAGACTTCAGTTGTTAAAGGCCCGATGGAGTCTTCCGCCGCCGAGATAGCCACTGAATTGAAAAAGGTGTTGAGAGACCAAAGTTTTAAGCTCCATCAAACGACTCGCAATGCTCTGAGCATTGGGGTTGAGGGTTGGATGGAAAGCGCCTCGGTCATCTTGGCGATCGACCGGTTCATTAACGATACCTGTAATTCGGCCAAAGCCGGGAACGGACAGCGACCAACGGCCAAGCCCGAAACCCCGGCTCAAAAAACCTGGGATTTCAGCGGTCGGGCAGGGGCGGGGTATTCTTCCTTACATAATAATAGCGGTCCCTACGGCCTTTACGGCCTGACGGTCGGCTATCATTTGAACCCGAAAACCATCGTTCAATTGGATGCCCGCGGACAACTGGATATGGCCGGCAATGGCAAAGAAAGCCGCTCCGCAAGTGATACCTATACCGGCACGCTCCAATATCGCGGCGAAAACACTCAATTACACTTTCAAGGGGGCTACTTTGCGTATTTAAATACTACTTTGGATGAGTCAGCCAGACGATTTTATCCCGACCAATCAGGAGCGATACAGAATGGCCGTTTTGTCTATTCGTTTCCTAAATCGAGATTTTCTTTCAGCTTGACCGATTACTTTACGGCCGGCAAAATGGGCGATTCGAAACAGATTAGCGTGCAGGGCCAGCCGGCGATCATCGCCCGGTTCGGCGATTTCCAGGCCTATTTGGGCGGGTCGGGCGGCTATGACAAGCAAAAATCCGGCGCTTTTGGTGGCGGATTTGCCGGGGCTTACTTTCAAAAAGGCAAGAATGAAGCGGGCGCCCGCTTTGATTATTCAAGCGCTTACGGCCTGCTGGCGCAGGCGAGGGTGATGGTCAATATCGGGCCTTTCGGACTGG
>JAQUOB010000030.1 GCA_028717325.1 Candidatus Margulisiibacteriota bacterium | reverse complement strand
CGGTTTTGGCCAGGCCGGGATCGACCAACTTTATGAAACAAAAACCTATTCCGGCAATGGGGTTGAGGGAAATCTTGACCGGCTGCTGCAGGCCTCGATCATCCTGCAAACAGCCGACCCGGAAGCTCCCAATCAATACAATATCGGTCTGAATGAGTTAGCCGCGCATAATATTGCCCTGCCCTTAACCCAGCTCGATCGTTTCCCGGTCGCCCGGCAGGAACTGGCTGCCCGCCTTGGCCACCTCGGTTATCGAGTAACTGACGACCAGGATCAAATGACCACCGGCAGTCTAATGACCGCCTATCTTGAATTTACCCGTGATCAGGGCGACGCTCTTCCCGCCGACACCCGCTCGGCCGGCCCGGCGCCGGTTTTCATTAACCTTTCCGGTTCCCGGCTCGATCCGGCCCTGATCAACGCCGCCCGCGGACAAATGAAGACGCAGCCGTTGGCACTTAAAACTAATCCGTTTGAAAGACAGGCAATTGTCAGCCCCAAGCTTGAGCCGACCATTCTGCGCAATTTGCTGGGGGAAGAGACCGAGAGCCGGAATTCGGGCTAAGGTTGTTGATGGGTGGACGCAGCGGAAAACAGGCCCGTTGTTGTCCATCCTTCAGCAACCTTTTTGTTGTGAACGCGGACGAATAGATTAGCTGTAATTATATCCCTCCATTGCTTTTCTCCTCTTATTGTGCAATAATCCTCACCAATGGAATTGCCTGAATTATTAAACGAACTAAATAAATTAAGTGCCGATGATCTGGCCAAATTGGTCACAGCCATCATGCCCAAATGCCTGCCCGGGCAGGTGGCGTGGAGGGATTATATCTACCGTTATTTTCCTCTCTGGGAAAAACACGGCTTTCACATTACTCCCAATCATTTTTATTCTCCCGTTCCCGAAGTGTATAAGCTTAGGCAGGAGCTCTGGGAAAAAGCGGCCGAAATGCCAGGCCTTGATTTCAGGGCCGGCGCGCAGCTAAAGCTGCTTGACGAATTTCACAAAAAGTATCGTCAGGAATATGATGAGATCCCCGTAGAAAAGCCCTCGGATCCGGACAAATACTATCTGCTTAACGGTTTATTTGAAGGCCTCGACGGGTATCTGCTCTATTGCATGTTGCGTCATTTTAAGCCGAAAAACATCATAGAGATCGGTTCGGGTTATTCAACTATTTTGGCGGCGCAAGCCGGCCGCAAAAATGAACAGGAAACCGGCCGGAGCAGCGAAATGACCGTGATCGATCCCTTTCCCAACGAAGTTGTCAAACGCGGCCTGCCCAACACTAAATTGGTCGCCCAAAAGGTAGAAGAAGTCGACGGCAAGATATTTGATAAGCTGGGGGCCGGGGATTTCTTATTTATTGATTCCAGCCATGTTTTGAAAGTGGACGGCGACGTAAAATTCGAGTACACGAGCCTCCTGCCAAGATTGAAGAGCGGCGTAATAATTCACATCCATGATATCTTTTTCCCCGCCGAATATCCCAAGGAGTTCTTTTACGGGCTGATGTTCTTTTTCAATGAGCAATATTTAGTTCAGGCCATTCTGGCCAACGGCGGCAGTTATGAGATCATGCTGGCGGGGCAATATTTATACCAAAATCATTTGAATAAAATAAAGGAGTTCTTCCCTAAATACTATCGCGGGGAACCCTGGCCTGTCGGCGACCGTCCCTGGCAAAGCACGCCGGCGAGTTTATGGTTAAAAAAGCGGTAACTTTAAGGTCGTCTTAGACCCCCACCAGGTCGTCAACTTCTAAGAATCCATTGGCAGAGTGTTCTTCTTTCTTCTTTTCGTTACCGCGTCCGCTATCGCCAAAGATACGGGCCACGATCGGGTTTTCAGCGGTTTTAGCTTGCGGCTCGCGACTGGTTGACGGAGCAGCCACTTTCTTATGCTCTTTGGCTTCGCGTTTGACGGCAGGAACGTTTGTCTCGGCCGCCTGCACTTCAACTTTAGCCAGCACCACCGGGGCCGAAACCGGCGCTTCGATGACCGGAGCCGGGGCCGGCGCTTTCATCTGTGGAGCATCTTTCACCATCGTATCAACTTTTCTACCGGCCTGAGCAGGGACAAAATGAGGCGTTCGGTCAGCAATGGCTGAATTAGTAGTTTTGACAACATATGTCTGAACCGGCGCTTCCTCACGCGCTCTATCGATCAACAGCCGGTACTCATTGATCTCATTAAGTTCATCTTTGGCCGAGCGGTTTTCAAGCTCGCTCACCAGGGCGCCGATCTGCCGCGACAGCTCTTTTCGCTCCGTCTTGATCGTTTCCTGTCTGGTACGTAGAACGGCGATCTGTTTATTGATATCTTTGACCTCTTCGACACAGGTAGCTGCGGACTTCGCTTTCTGAAGGCCATTGATTCTTGCGGTTAACGCGCTTTCTTCTTTGTTTAATCTTTCTCGTTCCGCCAGTTTGGCAATGACCGCGTCTTTGATCTGAGGAGCAGAAAGCTTTTTGAGATCAATCGCGTTAACATCAACCGATTTGGTCCTGATAAAGCTCTCTCCGCCCTTGGCCTTTACCGCTTGTTCCAGTTTTGAGATCTGCTGTAACAGGGGTTGAGCAGCTCTTTCCGGCGCCTGCTGTTGAGGCGGCTGGACCGGAGCGGCGCTGGGATTATTATTCACAGCTGTCGAAGGCACATATTTATCAACCGGCGGTTTCTGCTCTGTATCAGTGAGCTGTGCGGTCCGCGGCGACTCATCGGCGCTTTTCGCTCGCTTAACCGGGACATCTTTTACGATCAGCTTTTCACCCGGCTTTTTCTTTTTATCGAATTCCTTGACGATCAGGCCGACCACTTTTTCGTAACCTTTCATTTCATTGCGGATGGACTGGTTCCTGCCCTGCAGTCTTGCCACCTCATCATTAAGCGCTTTCTTGTGCTCTTTCGACAGGCCGACAATGCTCAACTGCACTTTAATGTCCCTGACCTTTTGATTGTTGTCCATGATCTCGTCCCGGAACTTGGCCCATTGCGTTTCGCGCAGATGGTCATAAGCCGCCTGCAGTTGTGTGGTATTCATCTGCTCGATCGGTATTCCGCCGCCGGATTTGACGACTTCGCCTTTTATCTCATTTTCCGCCTGGACGGCCTCGGTCGAAGCTTGGGTCTGTGCTGTTTGTTCAACTTCAGAGGGAGTGATCGCCGCCTCGATCGCATCAGCCCGGTCAAGATCGCCTTTGCTGTTTTTTGTCGCCGGTTTGTTAGTCGTCGCCTCATTCAATAAAGCTGCCGCCTGCTGGAGATTGCCGTCCTTAGCCGCCATTGCCGCCGCCACAACTTCACCGGCTTTTTCCATCGCCTGTTCCAACATTTCCGGGTCAATTTGCGTTTCATCTAACGGCATTCTATCGATCGTCGGCATGGTCGTATCCTCTATCGTAGTCGGCGGCTGTTCACTGGCCGGCTCGGCTGCCGCCACTCTTGTCGGCGCAGCAGGCAGTTGAGTTTCGCCACTAACAGCAGTTGGCGGCAGCTCCGAAAAAACCGCCGGTACGTTATTGCCGGCTTTGTCCCTGCCCCAACCAAGCGCATTGACACTGTCATGGACCAGGCCGATAATGAACTTGTTGAAATCGGCCGCTATCTTACGCGCCGCTTCCCTTTCGTCCATGCTCAATTCGTTTGAGGCCGAAACCTGCTGATAACTCGCCTTATCGTTCTCGAGATTAGCGATCGACTGCGTGAACTTGTCGTTTGATTGCGTATTGCTGACGCGAGGGTCGACTTTCCTGGCATTATCGCCTTTATTGCTGTTGGCCGCGTCGTAGGCTTTTTCAATTATAAACGACAGCATGTTGTTGGAAACCAGTATCTTGGTTAGGACCGCCGCGATATCGCCGTAACTGATCTTGCCGTCCCAGTTCTCACCGAAGATGTTGGCTATTTTTGAGTCCTTGATCACCTCGATCGGCTTGGCGTTCGGATTGCCGCCCACCTTGTCCACCAGGTCATCAACACCGGATTTGATCGCGTTATAAGCCGCTTTCATAATTTTGCCGCCGCAATATTTATCGAGCGCCAGGAAGGTGCTCAAGGCCGAAGTCCCGATCGTAACATACATCTTTTTGGTCAGGTCGTTCAGCTCGTTCAACCGGTGGGCAAGTTCCTTGACCCGCTGGTACATAAGCTTTAAGGTGTTGAGAGAGGCGTCGCGTTTGTCGTAGATCGCCTGGCTCAGCGGGTCCTGGGCCAGCGAAGTATTGCCCAGCTTGGCAAATATCCGGCTCTGTGCCTGCTTGATGATCGCCAGGGCGAGATAGATATTATATAGGTTGGTGATCCTGGTCTGCATGGCGTAATAAACGCCGGCGTTGGGCGCCACGTTGCCGCCGCCGACTCCCTGAAGCATGCCCCGGTTCATCTGCTGGAGGGCCTCACGCTCGCTGGCGGTGATCTGGCTGTCAAACTGGTTGGCGGTGTTCTTGTAGATATTGTCGAGCATCAGCTCAAGATCACGCTGGCTGTCAAGATCGCCGGCCCCCCGAGTTTTATCATAGATCGCAAAATAGAGGTTGGTGGCGATATGACCGAGCGTTGTCCCCAGCTGGATCAATTTAAATGCTGTTGAAGCGCCTTTGACAAACATGCCGCCGATCGAGCTGGCCGCTTCCGCGGCGCCGAACACCGTGTCGATCCAGCCGCGCTCGATCGCTTTATCCTGCTCCCGTTTCCGGTTATGGACCATGATCCGGTCGGAAATATAATCTTGCTTGTCGTTAAGCGTGCGGACCTTGGTCCGGTGCTGTTCGCTGAACGCGTTGTGTAATATCTGCATGTTCGGGTCGTTCATCCCGACGCCGCTGAAGTTGGCCAGCTGATTTTGATACTCGGTCAGCATCGCTTCGTAAACCATGAGGAGCGCCATCTCGGCAAACCTTAATTTGGTCAGGTTCTCCCGGGCGGTCGCCAGAGAACCAACGTCGGTACCCCATTTGCCGTCACCGGCGCTGACGTGGTTGTTTTCGTTCAGGCCATCAATAATATTCTGTCTTTCGCGGTCGATCTGATCAAAAACGGTTTTGCCTCTATTTTTATTAGGATAGAAAGTGTCTTCGCCGGGCAGTTTTTGGTCGTTGATCGGGTGCCCGCTTTCATAAAGCAAACTGCCGATACCGGCGCCCAGGGCCATCATGCCGCCGGCAATACCGACAATGACAAACGGCGTGGCCGCGCCCCAGGTCACGACGATAAGTATAGCGGCGATTCCCATACCAATAGAAGCTCCCCAGGCCTTATAAGACATCGCTTCCAATTCACGCTTCCAGGAGTTCAGGCGGTTATGCTCCCTCACTTTGTTCTCTATCCCGGACAGTTTGAGCTCAAAGCCGAGTTCCTGGGAACGGAAAGTCTGTTCAAGCGCCTCAACGTGGGAATTGTCGATCGTCATCAGCGGTTTTTCCAGCCACATTGAAAGGATGTATCTTGCCGTCCTGACCTTTGAAAGACCGATCATGGAGATCGCCCGCATCGTGTCATGTATCCCTTCAAGCTGGACCCGAAGGTCAGCCACTCCTTTTTCATTTATGTGCTGGAAGCCGTCTTCACTATCCCAGCCGGCGATCACGGCATTGTCATACAGGCCCTCTGCGATCAATTTCCAGCCGAGCTCTTCTCCCCTCTGCATTGCCATTATTGCCTGCTTGTTCGGATCCCCGTCGGAGACCATAAACCGGGCGTTGCCGGCGTTGGTGTCGCCCATTTGCCGCAGGATCGCGTAAACGTTATCCATGTTCACCTGGCTCGGGTTATAGGTCCGGGTCATCTTGGCATCAAGCATTTCGCTGGTCAAGTAATCGTTGATCGCGGTAAAGCCGTAAGCGAAGATAAAGCCGCCGGTGGCAGTGCCGGTATAAACCGAGGTCAGCATCGACTGCGCTCTCTGCGCTTCCACGAACGAGTCAACCATGGTGTTGTGCGAGGTGACCATCTGGACCATGGTATTGACCATGATCGAGAAAAGTTCGAGCTCGAATTTTTGGAGATCGGCCAGCATCTGGTCAAAAAGCTTGAAGTATCCTTCCCCGACCTTGACACCGGTCATGATAAAAAGAATGTCATTTTTCGCCTGTTCGATCGCTTCTTTGACGGTGTAGTAAGCCCGTTCAATATTATTGAGGCCGACCAGCCGCATTCGGGCCGCCAGGATCCTGTCGCGGTCGATGTCCCACTTCGGCGGCGGGTCGCCTCCATTGCCTCCGTTAAGGCCGAAACCACCGCCGATAATAGCGATCGAGGGTGAAAGGGCGATCGAAACGATATTGTCGCCGTTAAGGCCGTTGGTGCCCCCCGCGGCGAGTATAGTATTGGGCAAGAAAACAGAACCCAGGAAATACCCTCCCACACCAATCCCGTCATCCCCCTTCGAGTCGACATTTTTGTTGACCATGTTGCCGCTGTTGATGCCGCCCCAGCCGGACGACGAATCGCCGAACCAGAGCTTCTTCTTGCCGTCGGCCACCGGACTGCCTTCGTTTTCTTCTTCTTCCATGTGTTTGATAATCTTGAGAAGGGCTTCTTCTATTATCCGTTCTCTTTCCGCGTCAAAATCCGCCTTCTCCTTGTCGATATCCGCCTGGCTTTTTTTAAAATTCGCGTCATATTCCCGCTTGCTGATCTCGCCGTAGGTAAAAACATCGCCCAAACCGTCAAAAGCAAATTCTTTAAAGACGGTCTTGAAGCCGAACCATTCGCCGGACATCTGGTTAAAACCGTTTTTGATCTGGTCCCAATCACCGTGAATTATCCCGCCCCCAATATTTTTTGCCCCTTCCCAAAGACTGGAAACACTGCCCTTGAAAGAATCCCACCAGCCCGACTCTTCTTCCGCTTTTTTCTTGGCTTCATTCACTTTAGCAGTGTATACTGACTGGTTGTAGGCCTCGATTGCTTCGCTCAATTCCATCTCGATCAACTGGAGTTTCTGGAGCGCGGTCTGTCTCATGCTCATGACCAGTTCCGATATCGGCGTATCGGAATCTCTGGTCGTCGGCTCACGGTCATAGAGCATCTGGAAAATCGCGCGCCAGGCGCCTCTTTTACCTTCGGCAACCGTCGCCAAAGCGGACATGATATTCCAGAGTTTCATCAGCTCTTCATAATCCTTTTGCAGCTGCGGCGACAAGCCGACGTAAGAACTGTTGGGATCGTTGGGATCGCCCTTTTGCCCGTCAATATAGCCGCCGTTAGCGGCCCGGTCCTCGATCTCCTTTTCCTTGGCGTCGATCATCGACTCAACACTGCCTGCCGCGTCAACCGTCGGATCACCGGTGCCGGTGCCATCGGGGGTGGCCGGAATATGATCATCTTCGTCACCTGGAGGCGGTGGCGGCGGTGGAGGCGCATCGGGAGCCGGCGCGGTTAAAGTTGAGAATATCTGGTTACATTTGGCTGCGAGGTTGTCGATATAAATGCTGGTATATAAACTGGTCATTTTCATGTTCGACGGGGCGTACAGTTGGTCGACTTCCGCCAGGATATAATTACCGCTATCTTTTTTGGCTTCGATCACCGTCGATTGAATGGCGGAGGCCTGCTGTTTGAAGGAGTTATTTATCGAGGCATTGATCCCGAACGTTTCCTGCGGCTTGAAGGAAATATCGTCGACCAGCAAAAACTCGGAAACCGCGTTTGGATTGATATCCTCGCGGACCTTCTCTAAATTGACTTTTGGCTGATTGTTTATCTGGGTAATATTGCTTTGCATCTCTATATATCTATCGTGGTCTGGGGTCAAAAACTTGCATGGGGAGAGGCCGTATTTTTGCTTATCTTACGCTAATTATTAGACAACTGCGTTAGCGTTTTTCCCTTCTGTTGTGGGCGGCAGATAATCGAGAGGATCGGTTTCGGGAATTGGCGGTGGCACTACGACTGCTGGAGCCACGCCATTCGCAGGGGCCTGACTTGTTCCCGGAGCACCACTCATTGGTTTTGATGAATTCTGATCGTCAGCTTTCTTTAGAACCAACTTCGGCTCTTCCCCCGGTTTTGGAGCGAAATGACTGCCAATAGCCCCAGCTAACTGTCCCATGCCGGTGCGAATATCTTGTTGCGCGCCTGTAATATTCTGTCCTCTTGATTGGCCGGCCTGGGCTCTAAAGTTCTTTCCGCCGGTATCACCTAAAGTCGCATAAAGTGCCATTAATATACTCCTTTATCGTTTTCTTCATTCGGTTTTGGTTGTTGGCCATCTTTTAAAGTCAGTTTCTTTTCGCCATCCTCTTTTTTGCCGTCGGCCTTGCCAACAACATAACCGGCCAGCCGCTGGGTGGCTGGATCGTCAGAAAACGCCGTAGCGAGTTGTTTGCCGGGACCGGCCGCGGCCGGTGTCCACAAACCGCCAATATAAGTATCTGTCCTAATGCCTGCCGCATATCCCATAGTAGTTATCTGCCTCCCTGTTGGGGTGCATAAAATGCCGGCGGATAAGGAGGCAATATTCCCCGCCCAAAAACATAATCAGTGGAAAAGACCCCCGTGCTGACCATATTCCTAAGCGCTGCATGGTATTTTCCTCTGGCCGTTTCCCCTCTTTTATCAGACCGGCCGATCTCTTTAAACATTTCATTGATGGCTTCAATTTTATTATCCTGGCCTTCTCCGGGCTCAATTTTGGCGATCACCCGCGGAAGAATGTACAGTGACATCAGTTCTTCCCACTGATCGTTTTCACTAAGTTGGCGGATCCTATTCAGCTCGTCCTCTAATTTGGGGTCGTAATTTTCTTCTCCGGGCGTGCCGTATTCCTCTCTGACATATTTGTAGGCGGCATCCAAATTACCGTCAAAAGCCACACTGCCGGCTTCTATCTGATCGGCACTGTTGACATAGATAAATCCGCGCGTATTATTAATATAGCTATGAAAATTAGAACTGACGCTTTCTCCCCGTCGTCCGCCGCTAAAAGCAACCATAGTGTTGTACATCCTGGTTACTGCCCGGTCAAAGTTACCGCAAACATCCGCGTCTTTATTGCCGCAGACAATGGCGCTAAAATTCTCATCACGTTTGATAACTAAATCGGTACGGCCAAAATTATTCATGATCTGATTCCATTTTTCCCGATTTAATTCGTTTTTTTGAGCCGCCGTACTTAATTCGTTAAAAATAGTTTCAACTGTCCGTTTAGTTGAGGCCTTATTGGTCTTGATGCCCAGTAACGATCCCAGGCGGTCGACCTGATCAGCAACCGGGCCATGAAGCGGCATATAAGTCCCTTGAACTGGGGCACTTGCATTAGGGTCTTCTTTTTTCACCGATGCCCGATAATAATTACCGTTAACAGCTAACGTTGATGCTGGGTTTAATCCCATTTTGTGTCCCTCCCCTGAAATTCATCGTCATGATTCCTTCGAGATCACGTTTAATAGCGCCTTCAACTTTATCAAGTCGGTCGGAGATCGAATCGAGATTTTGCTCCTGGCTGTTTAACTGAGAACCAGCATCGTCGGAAGTCGAACTGTTGCCGCCGCCGGCCGGGTTCATATTTTCAACCGTTCCCAGCATTTGCCTCATGTCGGTCATTTTGCCTTCGATCTGCCCGATCTTGCGGTCCAGTTCCCTGGTATCAAGCCCGAGGCGTTCGGCGCCGGCTTTGATCGCCCTTAAGTCGCCGGCGATCTGGTCGGTTTTCGCGATCGACTGTTTCAGCCGGGCGCGCATTTCGTTCTGTTTCTCCTCCACATGATGCTTAATATCTTTCTCTTCCAACTGTTTCTCTTCTTTTTCGTGCTCAACCTTTTCTTTCTCGGCCTTGGTTGACGGCTTGCCCATCACCGCGTCGTTGATCCGGCGCTGGGCGGCTAAAATATCGCGCAGGAGCTGTTCGGTCTGGGTCGACAGATCGCCCTGCGGCGCACGATCACTGCCTAGCGTCGGGTTGCCTTCGCTCTCGTCGGTTGTCGTCGGTTTGACCTCCGCCATGTAGTCGCCGACCAGATGGTCAAAATCGTTCTGGCTCATTTTGCTCTGCGCGTATTTGCGCAGCTCTTCTTCATTCATTTTTTTGGGGTCTTTGGTCTCATTTATATAAGCGGAGAGAATATCCCCTTTGCCCATCTTCAACAGCGCCTGCCCGGTCCGGCCCAATAGCCGCAGGTTCGGGTTATTAAGGTTCAGCTTAACGCTGACGTCTAATTTTACGGACACATCACCCATCGGTTTTTCTCCTACACATATTATCGTAATAAACGCCAAAAAACTTGCATCC
>JAQUOB010000029.1 GCA_028717325.1 Candidatus Margulisiibacteriota bacterium | reverse complement strand
GGTCCAGCAAAAGACCGCCGATATCACCTCTCACGTCCAGGAAACCGTTTCGCAGATCCGCGTCGTCAAAGCTTTTACCATGGAGCCGGAAGAGACGAGAAAGTTCAAACAGGAGAATGACAAGGCGCTCGGCATCACGATGAAGGCCGTCCAGATCCTCTCGACGCAAAACCCGGTCATCGCTCTCTTGCAGGCCAGCGCCGCGGTCGGCATCGTCTGGTTCGGCGGCAAGGAAATAATCGACGGCACGCTGACCCTGCCGCAGCTCATCTCGTTCGCCACCGCGCTCGGCATCATGACCGATCCCGGCAGCACGCTAAGCAAATCCTTCACCGTTTTCGCCCAGGGCATGGCTTCGGTCAAACGGGTCTTTGAAATACTCGACATCAAGCCGTCGATCGTTAACGCTAAAGACGCGCCGGTCCTGCCCGCGATCCGCGGCCAGGTAGAATTCCAGGCGCTCTCTTTCGCTTACGAGCAAGAAGCCGTGCTGGCCGATATCAACCTGTCGGTTGAGCCCGGCGAAGCGATCGCTCTCGTCGGCCGCACCGGCGCCGGCAAAAGCACGCTGGTCAACCTCCTGCCCCGCTTCTACGACCCGACGGCCGGGAAAGTTTTGATCGACGGCCACGACCTGAAACAGGTCAAGATCGAGTCGCTGCGCCGGCAGATCGCCGTTGTGCCGCAGGAGATCGCCCTCTTTCACGGGACGATCAAAGAAAATATCGGCTACGGCAAACCGGACGCGACCGAGGCGGAGATCATCGCAGCGGCCAGGAACGCCAACGCCCACCAGTTCATCTCGGCCCTGCCCCACGGCTATGAGACCGAGGTCGGCGAGCGCGGCGCCAAGCTCTCCGGCGGCGAGCGCCAGCGGATCGCCATCGCGCGCGCCGTCCTGCGCGACCCGAAGATACTGATCCTTGACGAAGCAACCTCCTCGCTCGACGCCGAAACCGAAGTCCTGATACGCGAAGCTCTGGAAAAATTGATGAAGGGCCGCACGACCTTTATCATCGCCCACCGGCTCTACACGGTCGAAAAAGTCGACCGGGTCGTGGTGCTGGAAAAAGGCCGGATCGCGGAGGTCGGCCCGCACCAGGAGCTGCTGGCTAAAGGCGGCCTCTACAAACACCTTTACGAGATACAACTGCGGAACAAAGCATGATCTATCTGTTGAATTTTCTGCGCTTCATTGGCCGCTTCGTTTTTTGGCTGCCCGCTCCGGCGGCGATCTATCTGATGGAGCTGGCCGGGGAGATAACGTATCGGATCGCCCGGCTGACCCCGTTTCAGCGAACTGTCGCCAATAATTTTAAACTGGTTTTCCCCGACGCCGATCACTGGCAGTTGGCCGACCGCGCGTTAAGGAACGCCGGCCACTCTATCTTTGAAATTATCTGCGCGCCCTATTTTAAAAAGACGCATCTTGACCGGATCACCCGCGTGATCGGCATCGAGAACCTGGACGCCGCGCTCGCACAGAGAAAAGGCGCGATCTGCTTGAGCCTGCACTCGGGCAATTATGAGCTGATCGCCGCGCTGCTCTCCTCCCGCGGTTATCATTTGACGACGGTGATGAAATCGCCGCCCGGCGACCGGCTTTACCAGTTCCTCGACCGCAGCCGGCTCTATCATGGCTCAAAGCTGATCAACATCTTAGACGGCGATATGTACCGCGAGTGCCTGCAGGCGCTGGCCCGCCACCGCTGTGTCGGCATCCTGGTCGATACGGGAGCGATGGAAGGCCGGCACGAAATGATGCCATTCCTCGGCCATCAGGTGCCGATCGCCACCGGCTGGACCGCGTTGGCCCAGCGCTCCGAAGCGCCGGTCGTGCCTATCTTCTCCAAACGCGAAGGCGACAAGGTCGTCTTCGAGATCGGGGAGCCGCGCGTCATCCATCGCGATAACAAAGCCCAGGTCATGGCAGAGGTCAGGGATTTTTACGAGCACAAGGTCAAAGCCCATCCCGACCAGTGGGCCATTTTCCTCAACGAACACGAGGTTAAAAGGATGATGGGGCAATGAATATTAAAATCGGAAACCTGCGACTGAACGTCGCGGTTTCCTTAGTTATCTTATCAAGTATTCTTTTCTTTTTTAAACTCGGTTCCTTCTCCCTCTACGACGCGGCGGAGACGACTTACGGGGAATTCGTCAAGAACATCCTTAATTCGGGCGACTGGCTGACGCTCCACTACAACGGCCAGGTCATCTTTGATAAACCCCCTCTTTATTTCTGGCTGGCCGCGCTGTTATCAAAGCTGATCGGCTTTAACGAATGGGCCATGCGCTTCTGGGCGGCCCTGGCCGGCGTTTTAACCGTGATCACTACTTACCTGCTGGGCCGAAAATTTTATAACGAACGGACCGGTTTCTTAGCCGGGATCATTGTGATGACCGCTTTCCAGTTCCTGGTCCAGTCCCGGATCGCCGAGCTGGATATTGTCCTGACACTCTTCATGACGCTCTCGGTCTATCTTTTTTATCTCGGTTATACATCCGGGGAGAGAAAATATTATTTGTTAAGTTATTTTCCGATGGCTTTAGCCATGCTGATCAAAGGCCTGCTGGGAGTGGCCTTGCCGGCGTTCGCGATCTTTCTCTTTTTATTGTTCAAAAAAGAACTCGGTAAAATTAAAGAATTCTATGTTCTACCCGGCCTCCTGATCATCGCGCTGATCGGTTTGCCCTGGTACATTATCGAATACCTGATCCATGGCAAGGTTTTCCTAGATTTTGCGCTGGGTTTCCTGTTCATGGCGCGATTTCAGGGCGTCGTTTCCGGCCACACCGGCCCCTGGTATTATTATTTTCTCGCCCTTTTACTCGGCTTCGCACCCTGGTCCCAATTTCTGCCGCTCGGCCTCTGGCGCGCCTGGAAACTCCGAACTCACAACTCCGAACTCCTGACTTTATGTTTTATTGTCCCCGCCTTCATCGTCTTTTCGATCGCCAAGACCAAGATACCCAATTACGTCCTGCCGCTCTACCCATTTCTAGCCATAATGGTCGCCAGCCAATGGGACCGTTTTTTTGCCAAACCGAAAGAGCGCCGCGGCTTCTTGATCTCGAATCTCTTTTTTGCTGTCGTAGTCGGCCTGATCTTTATCGGCGTTATTATTCTGGGGAACTCGAACTATCCGGCGCAATACGCGGCGCTGATGCCCGGTTTGCTAACTCTGGCGGCGATCCTGGTCGCCGGCAGCTTAGTTTCGATTGTTTTCTTCCTGGCCAAAGCCGACCGGCTGTCTTTCGCCTCAATTCCTATCATGGTCTTTGCCATCGCGCTGGTTTTGACGCTTCACGTCCTGCCGCAGGTGGAAACGTTCAAAGGCGCCAAACCGCTCGGGACCGAGCTCGGCAAAGTAATTAAAGCTAACCAGGCGGTCGCCGCCTATGAAACGGGCAACCGGCCGAGCGTCGTCTTGCACAGCCCCCAGCCGGTCGTTTTTTTGGAGAAAGAAGCGGACCTCGATTCGTACCTCGCCGCGCGAAAAGGTTTTGCCTTTACAACCACTGACGAATATGAAAAAATAAAATCACGCCTGCCCCGCGGCGTAAAAATATTCGACCAAAAAGGAGACCTGCTGGTCATTTATAAACCATGAACAAACCCGAACTTTCGGTTGCCATACCGACCTATAACGAAAGCAAGAACATCGAAACGATCATCATTCGCGTCGCCGACGTCCTGGCCGGCGCCGGCATCAAAGGCGAGATCATTATCGTCGACGACAGCTCGCCCGACGGCACGGCCGACCTGGCCACCAAAATGGCGGACAAATATCCCGTGCGCGTCTATATAAGAACCCAGCGGGTCGGGCCCGGAGCCGCCATTCTCGACGGCATTTCTCTGGCGGCGGCGCCCGTGGCCTGTGTCATGGACGGCGATCTAAGCCATCCGCCGGAAGCGCTCGTCGGCATGTTCAAATTAATTAAAGCAGGCAAAGCCCTGCTCGTGGTTGGCAGCCGGCATATTAAAGGCGGCGGGACATCCACCTGGGTCTGGTACCGCAAATTCTTTTCCTGGGGCGCGCGCATGCTCGGCAAACTGCTGACCCCGGTCAACGATCTGACCTCCGGCTTTTTTATGTTCGACAAAAAGATAATGGAGGGCGTCGACATCAATCCGATCGGCTGTAAGGTCGGCCTGGAGCTGATGGTCAAGGGCAACCATCAGGGCAAAGTCGTGGAATTTCCGATCGTCTTTGCCGAGCGGGCCGCGGGCGAGAGCAAAATGGGCTGGCGCGAGACCCGCCAATATATTGAACACCTGTTCGCCCTCGGCTGGTGGAAGATCAAAAGGTTTGCCTTCCCCCGAAGATCATGATCGACCTTTCTATTATTATCGTCAACTACAACGACCGGCGGTTCCTGGAGGGCTGTCTCAACTCGGTTTATAATTCGACGCACAAAGCTTCGTTCGAGATCATTTTTGTCGATAACCACTCAACCGACGACTCAGTCGAGTACGTCAAAACCCATTACCCCAAGGTCCGGCTCGTCGAAAATACCGCCAATCTCGGTTTTTGCCGCGCCAACAACCGCGGCTTAAAAGTCTACCGGGGCAGATACGCGCTGTTGCTTAACATGGACACCGTCGTCAAAGACGGCGCTTTCGATCAGATGCTGGAATTCATGGACTCACATCCCGAAGCGGGCGCCTGCGGGCCAAAACTGCTGAACGCCGACGGCACGCCGCAACACCAGGGCGGCTTGTTCAACCGTAAATTCTGGCTGGCGACCCAACCGGTCAAAGTCGATTACGTGATCGGCGCCGCGCTGATGGTTCGCCGCGAAGTCATCGACCGGGTCGGCGGCCTCGACGAGAATTTTTTCTTTTCGAACGACGACCTCGATTGGTGCCGCAGGATACGGCAAGCCGGCTGGCAGGTCTATTTTCTGCCGCAGGCGGAAGTCGTCCACTTCGGCGGCTTTACGATCAACCGGTTCAAACAAAAATTATTCGTCGAGGGCTTTCGCGGCGGGCTCTATTTCAGCCGGAAACACTACGGCAATTTGATTTATCAAATCTACCGTGTCCTGTTAATTTTAACGATGGTCCCGGCGATCCTTGTTTCTTCTCTCCTCTACCCGCTGCTCACCAATAAAGGCAAACGCGGCGCTTTCATCCAGATATTGATGATCGCGATCAGAGGAGAACTCCTGCCGAAATACGGCGCCGGCAAAACAGTTTTGCTCGTCAGCAACGGCCACGCGGAAGACCTGGCCGGCGCGGCCATCGGCGCCCGCCTGCGAGAGCTCGTACCCGACGTTGAACTGCGGGCCCTGCCCCTGGTCGGCCTGGGCCGGGCTTACGACAAAAAAGAGATCGGCAATCTGGGCTTGAGAAAGATACTGCCCAGCGGCGGCTTTGCCAAAGAGGGCCTGGTCCATTTTATCAAAGACATCTCGGCCGGCTTGTTCGGCCAGCTGGCCAAGCAGATCTCGCTTTTGAGATCGGAGGCCAAGGTCGCCGACCTGATCGTGGCGGTCGGCGACGCGTATGTCGTCGCACTCTGCGGCCTGTTCGGCAAAAAACCGCTGATATTTATCGATGGGCCCAAGTCGGTCAAGATCGAGGGCTATTACGCGGTCGAACGCTGGCTGTTAAAAAAATATTGCAAAAAAGTCGTCGTTCAGGACAAAGAGACGGCCGGTTATTTAAAAAAATTCGGCATCCCCGCCGAGTATCTGGGCAGCTGGGTCATGGATTATGTCGAAGTGACGGGCGAGGATTTCGGTCTCGAAAAAGATAAAACGGTTATCGGCCTCCTGCCCGGCACGCGCGAGGAGGCCTACGACAATCTGCTCCTGATCCTTGATGTAGTTGACGAGATTCGCGGAGAAAACCTGGTCGGCCTGGTCGCTTCGACCCTCGAGACGGAAAAGGTCAAAGTTAAAGCCGCCGCCCGGGGCTGGTCCTTCTCGCCTCTCTCGGAACACAGCCTGACCGGCAAACTCACTTCCAGGAAAGGCACGACAGTCCTGATCGCCGAAGGCAAATTCGGCGATGTTTGCCTCCGCTCAAAGCTCATCATCGGTCTGGCCGGCATCGCCGACGAACAAGCTGTCGCTTTCGGCAAACCTGTCGTCTGTTTTCCCGGCAGCGGCGCGCAAACGACCCTGCGGCGCTGGGAGGAGATCGAGAAGATCACCGGCGACTCGCTGCTGATCCTTGCGGGTTCGGCGCCGGAAAAAGCCGAAAAGATCCTGGCCCTGCTCCATGACCAAAAAAAACTGGAAGCAATGGGCCAATCAGGCAAAGCCAGCAAACCCCAGTGGGGCGGCGTTAATAAGATCGCCCAGCTGGTCGCCGACAACCTCAAATGAAAGACGCTGCTGCCAGAGAAAATAACCGCGGAATTAATTCCGTGGTTATCGCCATAATTGTCTTTGTTCTTTTCTTCAGCGCTTTCCGGATCATGCAGCATTACACCTTCACCAACAACGCTTTTGACGATGGGTTTAACGACAATTTGATCTGGAACACTCTGCACGGCAACTTCATGTACAGCGACATCAAGGGTTACATGACTCTAGGCGATCATCTCGAACTGGCTACACTGCTCTTTCTCCCTTTCTATCTGCTGGGCCTCGGCCCGTGGATTTTATATTTTGGGCAAACCTTGCTGGTCGCGCTGGGGGCCATACCCGTTTATTGGTTGTCAAAGGAACGCCTGGGGAACAGCCCGTTCGTCTTCCTGCTGCCGCTGGCCTATCTGCTCTATGTCCCGACAGTCAACATAACTTTTCAAGGCTATTATCCGATCGCCCTCTCCATCACGCCGCTTTTATTCGCGGCCTACTATCTGATCAAAGACCGCTATCTCCCTTTTACCGTCTGGCTGCTCCTGGCTTGTCTAGCCCAGGAGAATATTTATCTCGTCGCCGCTTTTTTCGGCCTTTATATTTTATTTTTCAAGAATAGAAAAGTTTTCGGCGGCGCCTTGTTCCTGCTCGGGCTGGCCGCTTTTTTTCTGGCGATCACGGTCATCATTCCGCATTTCAACAGCGGCGGACAATTCGCCTATTACGGCCGCTTCGCTTATCTGGGCAGATCGGTCCCGGAAATGATCGCGACCCTCCTCCTGCGTCCCTGGTCGGTCCTCCCTTACGTCATTACACCCGATAAGATCTGGTATGTGCTGGGACTTTTCTGGCCGCTGGCTTTCCTCTCTTTCCGCAGTCCGGCCCTGCTCATCCCGGCCCTGCCGATCCTGGCTCAAAACTTGCTCACCACCTACCGTGAGATGTACCAGCTCGGCAGCCGCTACCCGTCCGCCATTATCCCTTTTGTCTTTATCTCGGCGATCTTCGGCCTTGAACAAATATTAAAGCAAAACCGGCCGACCGGAAAGATCCGCAAAACCATGATCGTCTTTATGATCTTGTCCCTGACCTATTTTTTCCTCGGCTTCTTTGTGCGCTATACCGCGGTTACGCCCAACGTGCGCGAGGGACACGAGATATTGAAGCTGATCCCGGCCGATGCCTCGATCTCCGCCCTGGGCAATCTCTATCCTCACGTCAGCCACCGGAAGAATATCTGGCTGTTTCCCAAGAACTGGCAGCGGGCCGACTATATCGTGCTCTGCAAACTCGACCCGACCTGGCCGATCGCCGGCGGTTACGGGCCGGCGCTCAAAAAACTGGCCGCCAGCGGCAACTACGGCAAGATACTCGAATATATTTTCATCGGAGAATATCCGCTCCCCGGCCCGCTGTCGAAGCGCGACTATCCCCCCGTCTACCGGCAAATATCCGCCAGTTCCAGTTTTAAAATTGTCGCAGACGGTCGCTATTATCGACTGCTGGCACGGCGGTCGGTTGATAGCGGCCGGTAGGATTTGCTATTATGGCAACAATGCAAAACGAAACGAAAACATTTAGGCACAGTGGCAACCTGGGCGATATCATCTTCAGCCTGCCGACCATCATTGCGCTGGGCGGCGGCGTCCTCTACATCAGCGACGGCAAAGGCAAACTGGTGCGGCCGATGTCAAAGACGATGATCGGCCAGATGATCGAGTTGTTGAAAAAACAGCCCTACCTGTCCGACGTCCGTCCTTATAATAATGAAAAGATCGACTACGACCTCGACAAGTTCCGGGCCGGTTACGGCCCCGGTTTTGAAATACATTTGGCCGTCCGACACCTGACCACATTCGGAGTTGATTTTGACCTGTCACTGCCCTGGCTGGAGAACATTGAACCGCTCTATCTGAATGACATTGTCATCCAGAACGGTTTTCGGGCCAGGGACATCGCGCTTAACTGGCGTGTTTTAAAAGGCTTTGAAGACAAGTGCGTCTTTGTCGGTTTCAAGCACGAGCACCGGAAATTCCAGCGGATGACCCGGCTGAAGGTCCGCTTCCATCAGCTCAACAGTATCCTGGAGCTGGCCCGCGCGATCAAAGGGGCCAAACTATTCGTCGGCAACCAGTCGCTGGGCTTTGCGTTGGCGGAAGCCATGAAACAACCGCGGGTGCTTGAGGTGTCTTATCAGGAACCGAGCGGCATGCCTCAATCGTATAACGGACATATCCTATTGACCAAGAAGATCGTTAATTATTATTTAAAGAACCAGCACCCTTACCGGCCGGAGAAAAAAAGTGCCAATTTAATGGCCAGGAAGAGGCACTATTTGATCCGCAAGCACGTCAAAGCGCTGCTGTTCGATAAATAAGAAGACCGTCAGCTTTTTTTGAAGTAACTCTGCCACTTGGCCTGAAAAAAATCACCGTTCTTCGTGTATAATTCTTTCCAGTTTGGCAGCTTCTTAGCCGCGGTGCCGTGGCCTTTGTGCTTGACCAGGACCCGTTCGTCCAGATAGATATTGTAGCCGGCCGACCAGGTCTTGAAACAGAGGTCGAGGTCTTCGCCGCCCGCGATCTGGTATTCTTCGGAAAAGCCCTTCAGCTCGCCGTAGATGATCGGCAGTTTTGACAGGATAGCTACCGCCGCGGGAAGTTCTTTACTGAAACGGGGCAACTGTTTGACTTTAGTTCCCGGCCACCAGCGCAGGCCGACCTTCTGGCCGAAAGTGTAGCAGGGATAAACGAGACCGCAGCGCGGGTCGCGGTCGAACGTGTCCCTCAGTTTTTCAAACCAGTTCTTCGGCAGTTCGGTATCGTTGTTGATCGCCAGCACGAATTCGCCTTCCGCCAGGGAGAACGCCTGGTTAAAGCCGTGGGCAAAGCCGGTGTTCTGCGGAAAAAGATGGTACTTGTCGGCCTGCCGTTTGATGAAATCGGCCGTGCCGTCGGTACTGCCGTTATCCACGATGATCAGCTCATATGGGACCGTGGTGTTCCGCCGGACGCTGGCCACGAACTTCTCGGTTAGGGCCAACTGGTCCCAGGTCAAAGTGCAAATGCTTAGGGGTTTTCTCTCCATAACAACCGGTCTTAATGATATACTATCTATATTCGCCTGACAATATTTTAACTATGATCGACAGCAAAGATTTTAAAGACAAACATCTCATCCTGGTCGCCGCCCATCACGTCAGAGCCGCGGTGATACTCTCCATCAATAACATCCTGGCGATCATGAAAGATCACCCGGACGTTTACCTGGTGATCATCGACAGCGCCTCACAAGATGGGATCCGGGATTATTTAAAAACGATCCGCCAGGAGCGCGTGATCATCGAATACAAGGACTATAATATCGGTAAGCCGCACGGGGTCAACGAGTTTATCGCGAAAAACATCAATGGCTCAAATCTGCCCAAAACCGTCTGGTCGATCGATCCGGATGTTTTGTTCGATCAGCCAAGCTTTGATCTCTTGCTGGAAGCCGTTCAAAATATCGAGCAGATCGGCATGCTGGGCATGCGCTACAAAAACAACGGCTTCAATCCGGAAAAAGGGCTGTTCTTCCCGGCGAAAAATATCAAGGGGAAGAATAATAAGAACTACAGCGTGGCCTTCCCTTTTCTCTATAACGTCGCCGGTCCGCTTTTTGCCATGCCGGGCAAACTGCTGAAAGACCCGCTCAATTTCGTTTTCTATCCGGTCAAGTTCAAGACCCCCTACGGTCCGGATGACGCGGCTCTGTATGACGTCTTGAAAAAACACGGCTACAGGAGCGGCTACCTCAACGGGACCCTGGCCAGCCATCTCAAAACCAACGACCAATATGCCGATGAGATCAAAAATTTTCAGGGCTAAGATCAAAGAGATACTGGTCATCCGCCCGGACGCCATCGGCGACCTGGTCCTCACCCTGCCCGCCATCCA
>JAQUOB010000028.1 GCA_028717325.1 Candidatus Margulisiibacteriota bacterium | reverse complement strand
GTCGGCGCCAACCAGGAGATCCTGGCCAAAAACGCCGAGAAGGGGAGCGCGGTGGGCCTGCTGAATTCCGAAGCCAATTTTACCGCCGTGATCGGTCCTTTTCTGGCCGGCCTGCTGCTTTCTTTTGCCGGCTTTGACGGGGTGATGTGGTTCGGCGCGATCCTTTCTTTCATCGGTTTAGTTAGTTTTACGAGTGTGTTAGAATAGAGCAGGGTATAAAGGAAAGTATGTTAGACGCTAAATTTATAAGAAGTAATCCTGATGTGGTCATGGCCGGGCTGGCCAACCGCGGGGCCGACATATCGATGGTTGAAAATTTTCTCTGTATCGATGAGGAGTGGAGAAAATTAACTGCCAAAATCGACGATCTCAAGGCCAAACGCAACGCCGCTTCAGATAAAATTGCCGAAATGAAAAAAAACAAAGAGGATGCGTCGCGCCTCCTCTCGGATATGAAAGGACTCTCCGACCAGGTCAAATCGCTTGAGGACGAGCAGAAAAACCTGGGACGTCAGATCGATGATATCGTGCTGGCCATGCCCAATATTCCCCAGGCCTCGGTCCCGGTCGGCAAGACCTGCCGCGAGAACCGGGAGGTGCGCGCCTGGGGCGAGAAGCGCAAGTTTGATTTTAAACCGCTGGCGCACGATGAGATAGGAAAAAAACTCGACATCCTCGATTTTGACCGGGCCGGCAAGATCTCCGGTTCACGCTTCGTGGTTTACAAAGGCCAGGGCGCGGCGCTGGAGCGCGCGCTGATCAGCTTTATGCTTGACCTGCACATCAAGGAACATGGTTACACGGAAGTCCTGACGCCGGTCATGGTCAAGCCGGAAGCGATGAGGGGAACGGGCCAGCTCCCCAAATTCGAAGAAGAGCTTTTTAAATGCCGCGATGACGAGCTTTATCTTATTCCCACGGCCGAAGTTTCGGTCACCAACCTGCACCGCGAAGAGATCTTGCCGGCAGAGGCACTGCCGATCAAATACGCGGCTTATACGCCGTGTTTTCGCCGCGAAGCCGGCTCATACGGCAAGGACGTCAAAGGCATCATCCGCCAGCACCAGTTTAATAAAGTAGAGCTGGTCAAATTCGTCGAGCCCTCGAAATCCTCTGACGAGCTGGAGAGTTTGACCCTTAACGCCGAAACGGTCCTGCAGAAATTAGGTTTACCTTACCGGGTGATGCAGCTTTGTACGGGCGATCTCGGTTTTGCCTCGGCCAAAACTTATGATCTTGAGGTCTGGTTCCCTTCGGAAAACCAGTACCGGGAGATATCTTCCTGCTCAAATTTTGAATCTTTCCAGGCGAGGCGGGCGAATATCCGTTACCGGCCGGCCAAAGAGGCCAAACCCGAGTTTGTCCACACTTTGAACGGGTCGGGCCTGGCGGTCGGGCGCTGTTTTGCCGCAATTTTAGAAAACTACCAGAAAGCGGACGGAACATTTGACGTTCCCGAAGCCCTGCGCCGCTACCTCTAGCTTTTCCGCACAAGTTTTTCCCGTTTTAGACCGATATATTTATGTATGGCTGCCATTAATAATATCATCGGCCCGAGATTTGATTTATCCGTAAAACCAAAAGCGCAAAAAACCGCCAATGAAAATTTTATGGACGCGTTGAGAGATACTTTCGCGAAACAGACAGGCAAACTGGTCGGCACAAAAATTCCGGGCATGCGCGATGACGGAGTTGTCTTTTCTCCCAACCCACAAAATTTAATCCAGTTCGCCAAAACTTCGATCGTTTAACTTCGGTTTGTTATCGTGATATAATATTCTTATGCCTCTTTACGACTATAAATGCACCAAATGCGGCCACATTTTTGAAGTCCAGCAGAAGATGTCGGAAGAGGCGCTCAAATATTGCCCGGTTTGCAAAGGGCCGATCAAACGCCTGATCTCGGCGGCCGGGATCATCTTTAAAGGTTCCGGTTTTCATGTCAACGATTACGGCAAGAAAGAAGTCAAAGAAACAAAAGCCAAAGAAAAAACGCCGGCCAAACCGGCGGAGACAAAAAAGGAAAGCAACCCAACTGTTGTAAAGCCCAAATCGTCAGAGAGTTAAGAAATTCTTCAGCAAGTGTTTTCCCGCTTCGGTCAGGATCGATTCCGGATGGAACTGGACCCCTTCGATCTTGAATTTTTTGTGCCGCAGGCCCATTATTTCTCCTTCTTTGGTCCAGGCGCTGATCGCCAGCTCGTCCGGCAGGCTTTTTCTGTCGACCAGGAGCGAATGATAGCGCGTGGCGGTGAAAGGGTTGGGCAGCCCTTTGAAGATCGTTTGGCCGTCATGGTAGATCGCCGACGTTTTGCCGTGCATGACGACCTTTTTGCGGATTATCTTGCCGCCGAAGACCTCGCCGATCGCCTGATGGCCCAGGCACACGCCGAGGATCGGGATTTTCCCGGCAAAAGAGCGGATCACCTCTTCGGAAACGCCCGCCCGGGATGGGACGCCCGGGCCGGGTGAGATAACGATGTGCGACGGCCTTAGTTTTTTGATCGCGGCGACGGATATTTTATCGTTGCGGTAGACCTTCAACTGCTGGCCCAGCTCGCCGAGATACTGGACGAGGTTGTAGGTGAACGAATCGTAATTATCGATCATCAGTATCATGTTATAATTATAACATCATTTTATGAAAACCCGTTTGATAACTTTGCCCGAAAAAGACCTCTGGAACGATTTTGTGGCCCGGTCGGCCAACGCCTCGATCCTCCAGTCGTTCGAATGGGGAGAGTTCAAGGCGCAGTTCGGCTGGCAACCGCTCCGCATTTTGTTGGAAGATGAAGGCGGGCCGGCTGCCGGGATCTCTATCTTGCGGCGGGAAGCGCCCTTGATCAAACACTCTTTCTTTTACGCGCCCCGCGGCCCGATCGTCCATTACGCGAAAAAAGAGCTGCTGCATGACCTGCTTGACAGGGTGGAAAAAGAAGCCGACCGGTATCACGCCATCTCGTTAAAGATCGATCCGGAGATACCGGAAGAGAATACGGCCGCCCTGGATAATCTAAAAGCGCTCGGCTTTGAAAAAGCTCTAAAACAGGTCCAGCCGCGCGCGACTTTTATCCTCGACCTTAAGCCGGAGCTCGACGTCATCTTGAAGAGTTTTGAAGAAAAAACGCGCTACAACATCCGCCTGGCCGAGAAGAAAGGGGTGTCCGTCAAAGAGGACGCGAGCGAGGCGGGAATTTCCATATTTAACGAATTGTACAAGGAGACGGCGAAGCGCGATAAATTCCTGGTCCATCCGCCGGTCTATTATCAGAAGATGCGGGAGATCATTTTTTCGGCCGGTCTGGGCTCGAATTTTATCGCTTATTATGAGGGCAAGCCGATAGGCGCGGTCATAATTTTTGCTTTCGGCCAGAAGATCTGGTACATGTACGGAGCGTCGGCCTCCGAGTATAGAAATGTCATGCCCAACCATCTCCTGCACTGGGCGGTTATCAAGTGGGCGAAGGAGCGGGGCTATCAAGAATATGACCTCTGGGGCATTCCCGCCAACCCGCAGGCGGGTCATCCGCTCTTCGGCGTCTACCGTTTTAAAAAGGGCTTTAACGGGCGGCTGGTGAAATATATCGGCGCTTATGATTTTCCTTACAGCCCGTTGTTCTTTAATCTTTTCGAGCACGGTCTCGTTTTTTGGCAGAACCTGCGCAGTCTGCTGACCAAAGGGAAGATCGAGGATTCATTATCCGAATGATCACCTATGATTCACGCAAAGTAAAATCAGGGGATACTTTTGTTGCTATTCCCGGATTGAAGTATGACGGAGTGGAGTTTATCCCTCAAGCGATCGCCAATGGCGCGACAACGATCGTCGCCGAGCGTGAGGTTACTGTCCCGCCCGGGGTTAAATTGGAGCGCGTTCCCTCGGCCCGACAGGCGCTGGCTTACCTGTCCGCCAAATATTATGGGTTTCCTTCGCGGCAGCTTAAGCTGATCGGGGTGACCGGCACCAAGGGCAAGACGACCGTCGCCTATCTTATTCAGTCAATTCTAAACACGGCCGGCTTCCGGGCCGGGCTGATCGGCACGATAACCAATCCTCTGACAACGCCGGAGTCGGCCGACCTGCAGGCCGAACTGGCCAAAATGGTTAAAGAGGGATATACGCATTGCGTCCTCGAGGTCTCTTCGCACGCCCTGGCGCAGGAGCGGGTCCACGCCTGCCATTTTGCGGTCGCCATTTTTACCAACCTGACCCACGACCACCTCGATTATCACGAAACAATGGCGGACTATCTCCTGGCCAAGCGCAAGCTGTTCGAAATGCTGGACGAGAACAGCACGGCCATCGTCAACGTCGATGACCCGGCCAGCAGTTCGCTCATCGGGGTGGTGAAAGGGGAAGTCGTTGCCTACGGCGTCGACCAGGCGCGGCACGAGCTGCGCAGCACCAAGCATAATGAATATGACGTCGAGGTTGCGGGCGTCGATATCCGCGCCGATGCCATGATCTTGAAATTGAATTCGACCGAGATCCGCACCCCCTTGATCGGTCTGCACAACGTTTATAATATTACCGCCGCCTTCCAATGTGGCCTGACGCTCGGCATCCGGCCGGCCTCTATCAAGCAGGGGATCGAAGCGGTCAAGGTCATTCCCGGCCGGCAGGAGGAGATCAAAGGCGGCCAGTCCTTCCGCGTCATCGTTGATTTTGCCCATTCGCCCGACAGCCTGCAAAAACTTTTAGAAACCTATAAACCGTTCGCCCAAGGAAAACTTATCCTGGTTTTTGGCTGTCCGGGCGATCGCGACCGGGAAAAGCGGCCGATCATGGGCGGGATCGCCGCCCGCTTAGCCGATTTCACTATAATAACCACGGATGATTCCCACAGTGAAAAACCGGAGAATATCATAAAAGAAATAGAGCACGGAACACAGAACACGGAGCACGGAACTCAGGTTGAAACGATGGTCGATCGGCGGGCAGCGATCGAGAAAGCTCTGGGCATGGCTAAAGCAGGCGATATTGTTTTGATCGCGGGCCGGGGACATGAGAAAGTTCAGGACTTTGGCGATAAGCAGGTGCCGTTTGATGATCGCGAGGTCGTGAGGGAGATATTAAAATGCATAAAGAAGTAAAACCCGGCCGGCAGTTCATCGGCCGTTTTGAGTCTGGCGACGACCTGCCGGCAGTTTTGACGGCTTTCTGTCAAGAAAAAAATATTCGTCTGGGGACTTTTTCCATCATCGGCGCTGTGACCTGCGCCTGCCTTGGCTATTATAACCAGCAGGAGAAGAAATATACTGATTGTGTCCGGCTGGATAAAAAGCTAGAGATAGCTGCCTGTATCGGCAACATTTCGATCAAAGACGGAGAGATATTCCCTCACGCCCACATCACGCTGGCCGATTTTGAGGGCAGGGCTTACGGCGGCCATATGATGCCGGGGACACTGGTTTTTGCCGCGGAATTTTATATTCAAGAACTGACTGGGGCGGAGCTGGTTCGTGAGAAGGAAGAAAAGACTGGCTTGCCTCTTTGGAAGTAAACGTTTTAGGGGGAGCGTATTATGGCCGAAAAACGCATGGATGCTTTATTTTCGGGCAGTGTTCAGGGGGTCGGGTTCCGCTTCACCGCCGAACGGTTCGCCAATGACTACGGGGTCAAAGGTTATGTCAGGAACACACCTAACGGCAAAGTCGAGCTGGTGGCCGAGGGTGATGAAAAGATCTTGAAAAAACTGCTTAACGCGATCGTCGAAGATATGGGCAACGTGATCGACAATTATTCCGCCGACTGGTTCCCGCCGACCGGCGAGTTTGAAAGGTTTGAGATCAGGGCCTATTGAGCGAGGCGGGGAAAAACAGAAGCCAACCCCGGATGAACAATTTTGCCGTTTCTTATGTTGATCCCCGACGCGATGACGGAGTTTTCTTCAGCCGCTTTGTCTAACCCTTTATTTATTATCTCAACGACGTGAGGCAGGACGACCGTGCCCAGCGCCTCCGATGAAGTGCGAGCGCCCATCGAGGGGAGGTTGGGGGGCGCGAAGAAAAAGACCTCCGTCCCGGGAATGACCGGCAGGTCGAAAGGATCAAGGATGCTTGTCTCGATCACGCCCTCAACGCCGCCGCCCTGGTCGATATCGACGGGATAGACGCAGCCGCCGGGCTGCATGGTCCTTAAGAGGTCGACGGTCACGATCTTTTCCGGTTTGCGGCCGGCCGTGTACATCGACGACACAAGAAAAAACGAGTCCCGCACCGCCGCTCTCAAATTCTCCGGGCTGACTTCACGGACAGTCACTTTTGGAAAACGGATCTCGTTGGTCTTAAAATAGCCTGCCAGCGATCTTAACCAGTCGGGATTTTTTTCCAGCAGTGTCACTTCGCAGCCCCGCTCGGAGAATTCTTCGGCCGCGGTCCGGCCGACGCTGCCGCCGCCCAGGATCGCGACCTTTGCCCCGTGCAGGCCGGTTTCGGGCAGGCCGGAGGTGATGATCTTTTTGCTCAGCAGGGCGAACTCATCGGCGTGGCGGGCGATCACCTTGGCTGCCGCTTCGCTCATCGGCGCGAGGCAGGGGAAGAATGGATGGCCACTTTTTTCGGCTTCCATCGTCTCGAGCGCGATGAACGCGGTTTTCGTCCGGAGCGCCAGCTCGGTCCGCTCGCGGCTTTGCGCAAAATGTTGGAACGAGATGAAAATGTTTTCGGTTAACTTTGGAAAATCCTCGAGCCTCGTTTCTTTGACGCCCAGGATCAGATCGGCCTGCAGGGCTTCGTCATGCGAAGCGATAACGGCTCCGGCGGCTTCGTAGGCGGCATCCGGAAAATCTATTTTTGCCCCGGCATTTTTTTCAACATAAAGCTTGATCCCTGGACATTGAGCCTTCAGGCCCTTAACCAGGGCAGGAGTTAGTATTACCCGATTCTCGATCTCCCGGCCTTTTGAATCGATCTTTGACTCGCGCAGGACCGCCAGCGAACTAACCATTGAATTTATACCTCAAGACTTCCGCGTCGCTTTCGTCGACTTTGATCAGATTGTAAGGGAAAAAGACATTGGTATCGGTTTCCCGGACGTTGAGGTCCTCGAGCCGCAGTTCGAGATGGATGTCGGCGGGGATGACCTTTAATTCGCGCGACCGCACGCCCTCCATCGGCTGGGCCCAATTTTCAATGATGTGGCTGATCGTTTCGCGCCGCCCGGAAAACTCCTCGCCGAATTCGGTCAGGATCGCGAGCAGGGGTTTGCCCAGCCGCGCTTCTTTCAGCAAATTGATACAGCCCAGCATGCCCAGGTGCTGTTTGAGGAGCTTGCCTTCCTCTTTTTCGACCGAACCGATATTCAGGAGCAGGATTTGCACGTCGCGGTACTCTTTGCCCAGGCCGACTTCGTAGCGGGTGTCGCCGGTGATGCCGATATTGAGCCGCTCGCCTTGCCGGTAGGGGATATTGGTGTGCACGATGAGGCCCACGGCCGACTCCTGATTGGTCCAGCGCTCAGTGTGGTGCGCCGGCTTGACCGAGATGGTAAAGCCGTGCTTTTCAAAAAGCGGGCTGCCTTTGATCTCCGTGATCTCCGCGCCGGGCACGAGCAGCTTGAAGTTGATCTCGCGGTTGCCGAAAAGATCGGTGGCCGAGAGCAGGCCGTGAAATTTCAAAAGCACCCCGGCCGAGCCGAAAATGTCGAGCACCCTGGTCTTTTTTTGTTCGTTGTGATCGTTGTATTTGGCAAGCAAAGAGAGGATGCCTTCGACCGATTCGGTGTGGTCGTCATGGTCGTGGGTGATGATAATGGCGTCGATGTCGGCGATGCCCATGCCCAGGTCGCGGAAGATGTCAAAAAAATCATAACCCGGATCGATGGCGATCCCTTTCAACTCTCCCCGCGGGTTCTTGAGCGTCAGGAAATAGCCGCCGCCCTGCGAGATGCCGCTCGAAAAAAGCGGGCTGGCCGAATTCCATTTGTGGATCGTGCGCAGGACGTTTGAGCCCATGACGCGCCCCAGCGTCCGCGGCGAATTGAGGTCCCTGACCAGTTTGGCCTGGTTTTGCCTGATCGTTTCCCGGGTCGGGAAGAGGGTCTCTTCCATGTAAGCGATGGCCTGCGCCGAAGGATTGTGGAAATTCTTTTCATGCAGGTCGCACTGGCGGGCGAGCTTGAAATCGTTGTAGGCGTCCTGGAACCGGCCCTGCAGGAAATGCGCGATGCCGCGGTAATAGGCCGGCAGGCTGAGGTTCTTTCTCTGCTTCTGGGTCTGCTTGACCAGTTCGTCGTAAACGATCTCCGCCTCATGGTAGAGATTATTGTTGATGCAGGCGTAACCGATCAAGTTCCAATATAAATTGTTGTTCTCGCCCAAACCCAGAAGGGTATTGAGGATCGTTTTAAAATTTTTCAGCGTCCAGTCTTTCTGGGCATGCGGCGAGAGGCGCTTGAGATTTTCCCAGGTGTTGGGCCGGGCGGCGTCAACGATCGCCTGGTCCATCAGAACCTCCAGGTGCCGCCGACCATCTGGGTGCGGTTATAGGTGCCGCCGAGGATCGCGTAATCGATGATCAAATTACCAACAGCCAGGCTCAAGCCGGCTGTTTTGTTGTTGTTGTCGAGGCCGGCGCGCACCAGCAGTTCCGGCAGCAGTACCGCCTCCGCGCCGTAATGATAGGTCTGATCGCGGCGGAAAATATTGTGGACGTCGGCCGCCAGCGTCAGCGAGGAGAGCGGCTTGACCGCAAGGCCGGCGTTGACCAGCATTTCGTAGCGCGTTGAGCTGTTGTCCTGCCATTTGATGTCGGTCGTCAAAATGCCTTTGGTGGCCAGGCCGACCGAGATATAATCGACCGGTTTGGCGATCACGCCCAGGTCAAGATCAGCGCCGATCCCCCTGATGCCGGTCGAGATCTTCTGCAGATTATAAAAATTGATGTTGCCGCCGACGGCTACCCGCTGTTCAAAGCCGGAGGCCAGGGTCAGCGAATACCAATTGGTATTTTGATCGAGCGTGAAGTTGTTGTCATTGAGCCAGCTCAAGCCCAGGGCGAACTGCGCTTTCGTTGCCGGCGCCGCTTCGACGACCTCGACCCGTTCCCAGTAACGAGGGTGATAATAATCAGGATAATACCAGGGCGAATAGTAGGGGAGGATAGAAGCGCGGACTGACCCGCGCACGGTTTCGCGGGCGACCGTTTTGGCCGCCTGTTCGGTCCCGGAGAGGAACCCGCCGGCCGCTTTTTTCAGCGCTTCTTTGGCCTCCTGGCGCAGGCCGACGACCTCTTCCGAACCCTTGACCTGTTCGGCCATCGACTCTTCCCGTTTGGTCGTTTCGCCGGGCCGGCCCCAGCCCTTTTTCAAAATACCTTGATCGTGCAGATATTTGGCGCCTTCAAGGGCGAAGAGTGAGGCAATGCCTACGCCGGCTATCCACTGGAACGGGTTCATTTCCGTTTCATAACAAAGTTTTAAGTTGGCGACGTTATCGCCGACATAAGTATTGCGGTTGTTAAGCAGGGTCGAGCCGGTCAGTGAAACTTCGGGATTGAGAGCGAGGCCGGCGGGGTTCCAGTAAGGGGCGTTAGCGTCATCGGCTACCGCAGTAAACGCGCTGCCCATGCCCAGAGGCCGCGCGCCGAAAAAAGCGAACGCGCTTTGAAAACTGAAAGCTATCAGCACCAACGCGATCAGTGTTTTTTTGAACATCATTGGAATTGTAGCAAAGGCGCCCGGCCGGCGCAACAGTTGTTGCGTTGGCAAGTTAGGGGTGATAAAATTCGAACGTCCGCCTCGGCGGACAAGGAGGGTTTCATGAAAGAGATTTTTGAGCGGGCCCGGGCAATGATCATCAGACCAAAGGCGACCTGGGAAAAAATAAAAGGTGAAACGAATACGGTCCAGGACCTGTTCATCAATTACGCGGCGCCGCTGGCCCTGATCCCGGCGGTGGCGACCCTGATCGGCCTGTCGCTCGTCGGCGTCAGAATGCCGTCCGGCGTTTTCGCGCGGGCCCCTTTCGCGGAAGCGCTGACCGGGGGGATATTGGGTTACGTCTTTCATTTGCTGGGGCTTTTAGCCGGCGCCTGGGCAGTCAATTTTCTCGCGCCGTATTTTAATTCCAAAGTTGATTTTATGGCCGCCGTTAAGCTGGTGGTTTATTCGATGACGCCCGTCTGGCTGCTGGGCGTCCTTTCCGCTCTGCCCGGGCTGGGCATTGTGCAGATCTTCGGCCTTTATTCGATCTATCTTTTATATACCGGCCTGCCGGTCCTTTTGGATACGCCGAAAGAAAAAGCGTTGTGGTATACCGTCCTCGTCATTATCGCGGCCATAATCATCAGCCTCGGGCTGACCATTATCGTCGGCGGGGCCGTCTACGGCCCGATGTTCATGCGGATGATGGCCGTTTAATTCCCGTCCATGCCAAATGCCGCCCGGAGCGATGAATTTGTCAGGCTAGAGGAAAAATTCCCTTTTTTGCGCCACGCGCG
>JAQUOB010000027.1:1249-10600 GCA_028717325.1 Candidatus Margulisiibacteriota bacterium | reverse complement strand
AGGTAGCCCGAAAAGCCGAAAGTCAGCCCCGCGCCAAAAGACGCGATCGGCGAAAACCGAAATTCACGGCCCAGCCGGTACATGAAAAATGCCGCCAGAGGGTAATGCAGGATCAAAAACCAGTTAAAGGCCTGGTCAAACGGCAGGCAGTAATAGACGACGGAGAGCGGATAAAAGACACCGGGCTGCAGGGTCGCCAGGAACGGATAGCCCATATGGATATAGGGATTCCAGAACGGCAGGAGGCCGTGCCTCAACGATTCGGTCATGAAGAAACGATAGGGATAAAAATAAAACGTCAGGTCGCTGAAGCAAAAAAGATAATTGAGAAAGATCTCTTTAAAGAACCAGAGAAGGGTCAGGGCAAAAAAGACGAGAAAAATGAATAGCTTTTTCATTAGTAATCATATTATAACATGCCCACCTCATCCCACAGTCGAAAGAAAGGGATGAGAGAAAAAAACAAAAGCCCCGACCGAAGCCGGGGCTTTGTTAAATAGAATCTACTAATTAGTAGGTCACATACAGAGAATTATTGATCCAGACCTTGCCGGTTGTCGAATCGTAAACCCAACCGGAGCCGGCTCCCGTCGGAGCGACTGAACTGTAAGACACCGAATTGGTGTTGCTGTACGGCTCCATCGGAATCTGGTTATCCGCAAAGAGATCAGCCGTCAGACTGGCAGGATATTGCGCATTCCCCGCCACCGCGTTACTGGCATATTGGATCGCTACCGCCGCGCGAATACCGCCCAGGGCACCCTTGGCCGCGCTTTCTCTCGCCTTAGCCGATAGGTCAATAAATCTGGGCAAAGCCGTGGCGGCTAAAATCCCCAGAATAACGATCACCATCACAAGTTCGATTAATGTAAAACCTCGTTTCATCTTTATATCTCACCTCCTTTTTTAATTTAGTTATTGTCGGGCAGAAGCCGTTTTGCTCACCGGAAATAAAGAAAATAAGCCGCGATAAACATAAAAACGGCGCTGATGAGCAGAATGACGCCGATGCTTTTGTTGGCGCTGTTGACGAATTCATCGGTCGAGAAAAACAGCTGGTTGGCGTTTTTTGACAGCCGGTCCAGCCAGTCGGGCAGAAAAAGATAAAGCAGGCCGAAAACGATCACCAGGCCGCCCAGAAGGTGCAGGTACCACAGAGCGGGATAATTGACGGCGACCGAAACGATCCAGCCGCCGATGATGACCAGGACAATACCGACCGGTATCACGATCGAGCCCAGAAGGTCGTCGAGGTAAGCGATCGGCTGGTTCAATATGGTATCGTACTGACGGAGTTTTTCACCGGCAAAAAGCAGCATCAAACCTGCGAGTAAACTGATAAGTTGGGCGGATACCAGCCATCCCATTTTATTACCCCTTTCTGCCTAATAAATACCGGAAACGTCGACCCATCTACCGCTATCGAATTATATCTTCAACTGTTGTTTTGTCAAGTGGTTTTTGATAAAAACATCAGCCCTCACCCGCTCCGTGAATAGCTAAGACGTTTTATAGATCTTGATCAGGTCCCACATCGGCAAAAAGATGCCCAGCGCAAAGACCAGCAGGACGACCGCCAGCCCCAGGATGAGAAGCGGCTCCAAGAGGGGTGTCAAATTCTTGATCGTATAATCGACTTCGCGGTCGAAATAATCGGCCATTTTATTAAGCATGTTCTCAAGCGAGCCGGCTTTTTCGCCGATGGCGACCATCGAGACGGCAATGGGAGGAAAAACCCGGCTCGCCCTCATCGGCTCCGTTAAACTTTTGCCGCGGGAAACCTCCTCACGAATATCAATGATCACGTTCGAGACGATCTTATTTTCGATCGTGCCGGCGGTAACCGTCAGCGCTTCGAGGATCGGGATGCCCGATCCCAGCATGGCCGCCAGCATCCGGCCAAAGCGGGATAGGTAGATCCTTGAGAAAAGCGGGCCGAAAATAGGCGTGGAAAGCATGAACCGGTCCCAGTTATAGCGTCCCCGCTCCGTCTGCAAAACCCGGTAAAAAAGGTAAACCGTGGCGAAAGTAATGCCCAGAATCCAATACCAATAATTGGTGAGATAATAATTGGTCCCGATCAGAATGCGGGTCGGCAGCGGCAGTTCCGCCTTAAAAGCGGCAAAAAAGTTGATGAACCTCGGGATCACGTAGATCGTCAGGACGACGAAAGCTCCGGCCAGAACGAACAGGACGATCATCGGATAGCGGGTCGCGGCTTTAATTTTATCGGCGGTCTCGATGTCTTTTTCCAGGAGGCTCGAAACGCGGTCAAGCACCTGCGGCAGGATGCCGGCTTTTTCCCCGCCGCGGATCATGTTGATGATCAAAGAAGAAAAATGCTTATGGTGCCTCGCCAGCGCGTCGGAAAAAGTCGACCCCCCCTCGATCTCTTTCTTGACCAACAGGACGACCGTGTGGAACTTTCTGTTCCTGATCTGCTCGGCGACCGCGTCGAGACTGTTGATGAGAGGCACCCCGGCCTCGAGCGTTGAGGCCAGCTGGCGGGTAAAAACGACCAGGTCTTCGGCCCTGATCTTTTGCAGGTTAGATAACCATTCTTCGACGACCAGGCCGAGCCCGCCCGGCTCGTCCTTTTCAATTAAGATCGGGCTGAGACCCTGTTTATCCAGCTGAATGGCCGCCCCTCTTGAGCTTTCGGCCTCCAGCTGACCCGAAGTCAGCGCTCCGGAACTGTCTCTGGCCTTATAACGGAAATTAGTCAAGCTGGGTCACCCTGAACACTTCGTCGATCGTCGTCAAGCCCTGTCTGGCTTTTAAGAGGCCGTCGTCGCGCAGTGTGCGCATACCGGCTTGGACGGCCGCCTGCCTGATCTCGGCCGACGAGGCCTTACGCAGGATCAACTCCTCGATCTTGGCGTCGACCACCAGTATCTCAAAGATCGCGGTCCGGCCGCGGTAGCCCGTGTTCCGGCAGGCTTTGCAGCCCTTGCCGTGATAAAATTCTATTTTCTCGTCAGGATTAAAGCCAAGTTTCTTCAACACTTCCGGCGACGGCTCAAACGGCACTTTGCAGTTTTTGCAGATCGTCCTGACCAGCCGTTGGGCAATGGCCGAAGCGACCGCCGAGGCCGTCAAAAACGGTTCGACCCCCATATCGACCAGACGGTTCAGACTGCCGGCGGCGTCGTTGGTGTGCAGGGTGGAAAAAACCAGGTGGCCGGTCAGCGAGGCCTGGATGGCTACCTTGGCTGTCTCCACGTCCCGTATTTCGCCGACCAGGATCACATCGGGATCCTGACGGAGCATCGAGCGGAGCGCGGTGGCGAATTCCAGCCCCGCCTTAACATTAACCTGGGCCTGCCGGACGCCGGGCAGTTCGTACTCCACCGGATCTTCGATCGTCATGATATTTTTTTCCGGCGAGAGGATATGGCTTAGGGTCGCGTAGAGCGTCGTGGTTTTGCCCGAGCCGGTCGGGCCGGTAACCAGGATGATCCCATACGGGCGCTTGATAACGTCCTCAAATTTCTTCAAATTGTCTTCGCCGAAGCCCAGCTCTTCAAGGCCAAAAAGCACGCTGCTTTTGTCGAGCAGGCGCATGACCAGCGCTTCGCCGAAGATCGAAGGAAAAGAAGAAACCCGGACATCGATCGATTTTGCCTCAACTTTCAGTTCGAACCGCCCGTCCTGCGGCAGGCGGGATTCGGCAATATCCATTTTGGACATGACCTTGATGCGCGTGACAAGCGAAGAAAGGAGATAAAGGGGAGCGGTCGAGACGTCGTGCATCATGCCGTCGACCCTGTACCTGATCCTGACGTTTTTTTCGGTCGGCTCCATGTGCACGTCGGAAGCACCCTCCGAAACAGCGCGCAAGATCAGCAAATTGACCAGCTTGATGACCGGAGCTTCTTCGGCCGTCGAGACCGCCGCCTTGGCCGCCTGGGGCATCGGGCCGATGTCCTTGATCAGGTCCTCGACCGAACCGGCTACGCCGTAGTACTGCCCGATCGCCGCCTCGATCTCTTTTGAGGTCGCCACCATCGGCTCCACGTCGCATTTGCTTTTGCTCCTGACCTCATCGAGCGCCAGCACGTTGAAAGGGTCGACCATCGCCACGGTCAGGACATCGCCGACCTTAAAAAGCGGGATCAGTTTGTATTTGCGGGCGGTGGCGATGGGAACGAGGTCGACGGTTTTTTGATCGACCAGATAGCTCGAAAGGTCAACGCGGGGGATCTCCATCTCTTTTTCCAGGAAGGAGATCAGGGTGTCTTCATCGACCATCCCTTTGCGCAAAATGCTTTTGATCAGCGTTTCGCCGGTGCGCCGGCCCTCTTCGATCGCTTCCTTGACCTGGGCTTCGCTTAACAGGCCGCTCTTGACCAAGCTATCGCGCAACGATTTGCTCTGATCGATCATTTGATTTTCCTCTCCGGGGTTTTTCCTGCGAAATTATAACATAATCATTCGTGTTATAATAGCATAAATGAAATCTCAAGGTTTCGACTCGTCTGACGTGGTTTCTCCCGCCGAAAAAGCGGTCCTGGTCGGCATCGAATTCCAGCGTGAAAATCATTTTCTGGCAGAACTCGGCAAACTGGCTGAGACAGCGGGCGCCGTCGTCGTCGGCTCGCTGGTCCAGAAACGCGATAAACCGGACCCGACCTTTTTTATCGGCTCCGGCAAGATCGAGGAATTAAAAGCGCTCTGCGCCTCGGTCCGCGCCAACCTCGTCATTTTTGACCACGAGCTGAGCCCCGCGCAAACCAGGAACCTCGAAAAAGAATTGGGCCTCAAAGTCATTGGCCGCACCGAGCTGATCCTCGATATTTTCGCCCGGCACGCCAGGAGCCGCGAAGGCAAGCTCCAGGTCGAACTCGCCCAATCGGAATTCCGCCTGACCCATCTCACCGGCCACGGCGCCTCGATGTCGCGATTGGGCGGCGGCATCGGCACCCGCGGCCCGGGTGAAACCAAGCTGGAGTCTGACCGGCGTTTGATCAGGTCAAGGATCGCGGAGCTAAAAAAAATCCTGGAAAATGTCAGGCAAGAACGCCACTTGAAAAGGGAAAAAAGACGCAGCAGCCGCCTGCCGGTCGCGGCGATCGTCGGTTATACCAATGCGGGAAAATCAACTTTATTAAATGCTCTGACCCGGGCCGGGGTTCTGGTCGAAAATAAACTCTTTGCCACGCTTGACCCCACCACCCGCCGCTTGTACCTGCCTTCAAGCCGGGTTGTCCTGGTCACCGACACCGTCGGCTTTATTCAAAAGCTGCCCCATACGCTGGTCGCTGCTTTCGCGGCGACCTTGGAAGAAGTGACCGAAGCCGATCTGCTCATCCATGTCGTTGACGGCTCAAACCCCGAATTTGAAGAGCAGATCTCGGCGGTCTATCAGGTGCTTGAGGAGCTGAAAAGCATTACCAAACCGATGATAACGGTATTTAATAAAATTGACTTATTAAAGAAGCCGTTGCCTAAAAAAGTTCTAAAAAAATATCAGCCCGCGGTAACTATCTCGGCCTTAGAAAAACAGGGACTGACGGAACTACTGGCTATAATCGACGCCCAACTGCCGCCGCCACTGCCTTCAACTCGGCCATCAGCTTCTGAAATGTATCCGGTTTAAGCGACTGGGCGCCGTCGCTCATCGCTTCGTCCGGCCGCGGGTGGACCTCGATCATCAAGCCGTCGGCCCCGGCGGCAAGACCCGCCCTGGCCATGGCCGGGACCAGGTCCCATTCCCCCGTCCCGTGGCTGGGATCGACAATGATCGGCAGATGGGTCAATTTCTTCACGACCGGGACGGCATTGAGGTCGAGGGTATTTCTGGTCGCTGTTTCAAAGGTCCTGATCCCGCGTTCACACAAGACGACCTGTTTGTTCCCCTCCGAAAGAACATATTCGGCCGACATCAGCCACTCCTGAATAGTTGAGCCGGGACCTCGTTTCAGCAAGATCGGCTTTTTAGTTTTGCCAACTTCTTTCAATAAATTAAAATTAGCCATGTTCCGCGCGCCGATCTGCAGCATGTCGGCGTATTTGGCGACCAATTCCACGTCACGGGTGTCCATGACTTCGGTGACGAACGGCAGTCCGGTCCGCTCGCGCGCCTTGGCCATAAACTTGAGCCCTTGTTCCCCCAGGCCTTGAAAGGCATAGGGCGAAGTGCGCGGTTTGAAAGCACCGCCGCGTAAAACATTCGCGCCAGCCTGTTTAACCGCTTCGGCCGCCTCCATAAATTCCCGTTCGCCTTCAACTGAACACGGACCAGCCATCACGGCGATCTTTTGCCCGGCGCCGATCCGGACACCACCGGCTAGCTCAACGATCGTATCCGCTTTCTGGAATTCGCGGCTGACCAGCTTGTAAGGTTTACGGATGGGGACGATCTCGGAAACGCCAGGCATCATCTGGATGGATTCAAGCTGGATCGCCGATTTGTCGCCGATCGCGCCGATCACGGTCCGTTCCGCGCCCGGCGAAAGATGGACGCCAAAGCCGTGCTTTTTCAGTTTCTCCGCGACCAAGCCGATCTGTTCTTTGGTCGCGTCCGGCTTCATGATGATGATCATCCGGTAGGCCTCCTCAAGCTTTTGGCCTGGCGCAGGTAAACGTGCTTCATGGCCGTCTGCTTTTTTTCGGTATTGACGTGAATGAGGACGCGGATGCAATTGCGCAGACTGCCCGGCACGTCGATCTCCCGCATGCAGAGGAGCGGCACCTCGGTCCAGCCCAGTTCGCGCGCGGCGACGGCGGGAAACTCGGCGTTTAAGCCCTCGGTCGTGGAAAAAAGAGCGGAAGCGATCTCATCCGTTTGCAGAGAATTTTCCCGGATCAGCTGTTCCAGCAGCTCCCTGGTCGCCGCCAAAATCTCTTCTTTTGTGTTAGCGGCCACGGTGATCGCGCCCCTGATCCCTCTTAAAGCCATATAATAAATGTTACCAAACTTTCGCCAGATAGGCAAGATACTCGCGATCAAGCTCCTCGAGGAGCGTGCCGAGGCATTTTTTCAGGGAAAATTTCTTTTTCGCTTCGAGCTTTAAAGATGTGGCGCTCCCTTTTATCTCTTTCGGCCAAGCGCGTTTGTCCATGTTGATGTTCAAGCCGAGACCGATGATCACAAAGCCGGAAGGCAGGCGCTCCGTCAAAATACCCCCAACTTTTTTCCCGCGGATCCGCAGATCATTGGGCCATTTGATAACGACAGGCAGTTTTGACAGGCGGATCAGGGCCGCCCGGGCCGCCAGCGCGGCCAGTAAAGTGATCGGCGCGAGCTCTGCAGGATTTTTATAGGGCTTGACGATAACCGACAGGTAAAGATTGCCGGCCGGAGAAAACCAGCCGCTGCCCGGTTTGCCCCGGCCCCGCGCCTGCTTGTCGGCGACAACGACCAGGCCTTCGCCCTCGCCCTGGCCGACCAGACGGCGCGCTTCGTCGCTGGTCGAACCGATCTCTTTATAATGAATTATTTTTCTGCCGATGATCAAGAAAGTAGAAGTTAAAACCTGTACATTAAACCGACGGCGGCCAGGTCGGAGGTGTCGCCGGTGCTTTTGTCCTGATGGACACGGTAAGCGGCATCCAAATTAACGTTGGGCGCCAGATTGTATTCGATGCCACCCTGGGCGGTTAACCTGGCTTTATCGCCTTGATATTTATAGTCGCCGGCCAGGCGGATGTCGCCTTTTCCGATCAATTTGGTCCGGTCGGAAACGGTCTGGACCAACTGGCCGCCCAGGTTGACCGTGCCGTTTTCCAGGGGGCGGTCAAAGCCGTCCAGCCCGGCCAGATCGACCTGTTGGGCGACAAAAGTCCGGTCGATATATTCAGCCCCGATCTTGGCCGCCTGGATCGTGATCACCGTGCCGGTATCGAGGGGATCTTTCAACGAAACCGATCCCTTGACCATCATTTGACTGGTCGTTTTGCCGAGCGCCACGGTCGTCGAAGCTTCGGCCTTGTCGCCCAGAGGCGCCGAAACATCGAATTTGGTCCTGACGCTCCGGTCGGTAGTGGAAAACGAGCCGTGTGATATGTAATCACCGGTAAAACCGACTTTCAGCGAATTTAAAAGCAGGAACTTTTCCAGCGTATAACTGATCGTACCCGACAGCCAGCCGCTATTGATCCGGCCGGTCGCGTCCAGAGTTGTTCCCTGAACCGACCGGTAGCCGCCGATCACGTCGGCGCCGAATAATTTGGTCGAGGCGGCAACGCCGGTGTCCGGCCGCTTGTAGATGACCCCGACTTCGCTCGGAAAGGCATTAGTCGGATCGGCAACATGCTGTTTGGCGCCCGGCCCGTAAGTCAACTTAAGGTCCACGGGATCGTTAAAGATAGCGCCCGGAGAACTCAACCTGATATTTGATTCGATGTCCAGCAATTCGGAGGCCAGCGCGCCTTTGCCGGGAAAATTTTTGGTGCCGTCGTCAAAAAAACCGAAATCCATCGTGTCAAGGTTTATCTTGACGTTCGCGTTCTCGGCCAGGTCTTTCTCGGCCGTCATGATCAGCCGGTAGTTGGCCGCACTGGCCTTGACCGATCCCGGCACAGGCTTGGAAAGGACGTTGCCCCCTTTCCAGTCGCCCTCATAATTGCCTTTGAGCCTGAGGGCCTCTTTCGACGCGGTTTTTATCTCGACCAGCTGGTCCCGCAGGGCCTTGATGTCCGCCTTGATGTCGTCGCCCGCGACCGCCTTGGCCAGTTTCGATAAAAAGATCGCCGTTTCGTAACGGTTGATCGGTTTGTCTCCGCGATAAGTCCCGTCGGGATAACCTTTGGTCACGCCTAACTTGACAAGATCGTAGACGGCCGAGGCCGCCCAGTGATCATCGGGCACGTCTTTTAATCTGATCTGCGACAGGCCCATCTTCCCAACAACTGTTGGGTTGCCGGGCTCTTGAGCCAGGGTGTAACCGGCCGCAACCAGCAAAATTATCAAGCCGAACAGCGCTTTTTTCATATAATAACCCAAAAATAGTATAGCAATTCAGCGGCTTAAGTTCAAGTCTACAAACTAAAACTCGACCTTAGCCCCAAAGAGCGCGCAGCGTCATAGGTTTGATAAACCAATTCCCATGACGCGCTGGTGCCGAAATTCCTGCCCAGATGAAAACTGGTCGTGGTTATATCGGCCGGCCTGGTATAATCGCCGGTCGCTTTGACGAACCAGTCCGAATTAATGTCTTTGTTGAACTCAAGCCCGGCGCTCGTTGAGCCGTCGGCCAGGTCCCGGTCAAAGACGTCAAAAATATTGTAATTGAACTGCCGGCGGTACTGGGTGCCGACCCGCTGGACCGTCAGGTTAAGCCAATCGGCCGGGGCCAGGCTGCCCTTAACGTAGAGGCCGTGCGGCCAATCGGTGTTCTTCGCCAGCCC
>JAQUOB010000027.1:0-1149 GCA_028717325.1 Candidatus Margulisiibacteriota bacterium | reverse complement strand
ATATCGTAGCGGGTCATCAGTTTATTGCCGCCGTAAGTCCCGTCGGGAAAACCGCCGGTGATCCCCTGCCTGATCAGGTCGTAGACCGCGTCATAGGCGTAGTGGCCTTCGGGCACATCTTTCAGGTAAACCTCGGCCAAAGCCGAATGACCAATGAGCAATGACCAATTGAGGAAGATTAAACTAAAGATAACGAGATATTTCACGTGCAATCTCTAAAGCGGCCTGAGGGCGGCTGACTTTCTTAATGTTTTTTTTCATCTCTTCGAATTCGGAGGTTGAACGCAGCTCCTTGACCAGCTCGACCACGCGCTTGGGGTCTTTGCTCACCCGGCCCACGTTCTCGCGCACTACGAATTCAACGTTGCCCTCCTCCTGGCCCGGCAGCCAGGCGGTGATGATGATCGGCAGGTTCATGGCCATGGCTTCGGCGATCGTGCCGGGCCCGGCTTTGGTGATGATCAGGTCGGACTCGCTCATCAGCTCATAAACCTGGTTGGTAAAACCGAAGACCCTCATGGGAAAGCTGAATTGGGCGGCCTGTTTCTTCAATTTCAACTCGAGCTGTTTGTTCCGCCCGGTGATCACGATCAGCTGGCCGTCGAATTTTTTCTCGTCGAACTCTTTAATGATGTCGAACATTTTGCCGGCCCCTTCGCCGCCCCCCATCATCAGAATGGTGAAAAGCTTGGGATTGAGCTTGCCTCTCGACTTGGCTTTCTCCTTGTTCTTCACGAAGAATTTCGGGTCGATCGGCATGCCAATGACCTTGATTTTCTTTTCCGGCAGGCCGTACTTAATGGCATACCGCCTGGCTTCGGGAGTCGCCACGATCACCCGGTCCGCCTCCGGCGTGATCCAGGCGCGGTGCAGAGTGACCGGGTCCGTTATCACCACGATAAACGGTATCTTCAGGCCGCTCTCTCTGATGGCTTTGACCGTCAGATGGTTAACCAGGGGATGGACCGAGACGATGACGTCGGGCCTTTTTTTCTCGATCATTTTTTTCAACTCTTTGAGGATGAACGGCCGCGAGACCAGTTCCAGCTGTTCGAGCTTTTTTTCGTCGTCCAGCCAGTAATAGAGCTGGCCCCAGAGCCGGGGCGAATATTTGATGACCGGGGCGTAAAGCTTGGCAAAAACGTTGAG
>JAQUOB010000026.1 GCA_028717325.1 Candidatus Margulisiibacteriota bacterium | reverse complement strand
ATGGCAACCGTCAGGCCCAAGGTCTTCAAAAAATCCAAAATCCAAAATCCAAAATCTCAACAAGGTAATGTTATTAAATTCAATCCGGTCATCAGAGAAACCGATCTGGCGGTTAAACTTTTGGAGATCATCGAGGACGAATCGGTCAAAGTTAATCTGGCTGAGGCCGAGATCATCGTTTCCGGCGGCCGCGGCCTCGGCGACCCGTCCAACTTTAAAATGATCGAAGAACTGGCCCAGGTCCTGGGCGGCGCGGTCGGCGCGTCACGCGCGACAGTCGACGCCGGTTGGATCTCGGCCCACCACCAGGTCGGCCAGACCGGCAAGACCGTCGCTCCCAAGCTCTACATCGCCTGCGGTATCGCCGGCAAGATCCAGCACCTGGTCGGCATGCAGGGCTCCGACACGATCGTCGCCATCAATAAAGATCCCGACGCCCCGATCTTCAAGGTCGCGACTTACGGCGTTGTCGGCGATGTTAACGTTATTGTTCCCCTGTTGATAAAGAAAATAAAAGAATTGAGAGGGTAGATGAAAACTGCGTTCGTTTTTCCCGGTCAGGGATCGCAATCGGTGGGCATGGGAAAAGATCTGGCGGAACAATTTCTGGATCGGGCCAACGCCGTTCTCGGCTTTGACCTGAAAAAGCTCTGCTTTGAAGGGCCGGAGGATGAGCTGAAGAAGACCGAAGTCCAGCAACCGGCAATATTTACCGTTAGCGCGGCCGCTTTTTCTCTCTTAAGATCAAAGAACATCTCCTGCGACGTTGTCGCCGGCCACAGCCTGGGCGAGTACTCTGCGCTGTTCGCCGCCGGCGCCCTCTCTTTTGAAGACGGGGTTAAGCTCGTCAACCTGCGCGGCAAGTTCATGCAGCAGGCGGTGCCGGCAGGGCTGGGCGCTATGGCAGCCGTCCTGGGCGGCGAGCGTGAGATGATCACAAACGTTTGTTTAGAGATCGGCAACGTCTGGCCGGCCAATTTTAATTCGCCGGGCCAAGTTGTAATTTCCGGAGAAAAGGACGCTGTCCAAAAAGCCGGAGAAAAGATGAAAGCTGCCGGCGCCAAAAAGATCATTCCGCTGGCTGTTTCCGCTCCCTTCCACTGCCCACTGATGCAGCCGGCCGCCGATCAGCTGGCCGCCGAGCTTGATAAAATAAAATTTAACGATGCGGCTGTACCGGTCTTTGCTAACGTGACCGCCGGGCCCGTCATGACCGGCTCGGAAATAAAAAGATTATTGATCCAGCAGGTCACCGCTCCCGTCCTGTGGGAAGATTCGGTGAAAAATATGGTCGCCCAGGGCGTTGGTCGTTTTATTGAGGTCGGTCCGGGCAAAGTCCTGGCCGGTCTGATCAAAAAGATCGACCCGAACGTTGAAGTAAAATCGTTTTCGGAATTGTAAGGAGGTTTCTATGAAACTGAAAGACAAGGTTGCTTTTGTCACGGGCGCGGCACAGGGGATCGGCAAAGCCGTCGCTACGGCGCTGGCCAAAGAAGGCGCGAACATCATTGTTTCTGACATTAACCTGGAGCTGGCCTCGCAAACGGCCAAAGAGATCGAAGGATTGGGCGTAAAAACGCTGGCGCTCAAGACCAACGTAGCCGACCTGGCTGACGTTGAAAGCTCGATCGCCGAAGCGGCCAAAGTTTTTGGCCGGATCGATATTCTGGTCAATAACGCCGGGATCACGAAAGACGGCTTGCTCATCCGCATGAAAAAAGAGGACTGGGACGCCGTTTTGAGCGTCAACCTGACGGGCGTTTTCAACTGCACAAAAGCGGCTTCGACCTTGATGATGAAGCAGCGATACGGTAAAATAGTTAATATTGCGAGCATCGTTGGCCAGATGGGGAACTTTGGGCAAGCCAACTATGCGGCCAGCAAAGCCGGCGTGATCGGCTTCACGAAAACGGTCGCGCGCGAGCTGGCTTCGCGCAACGTCACGGTCAACGCGGTCGCGCCGGGGTTCATTCAGACCGCGATGACGGACAAGCTGACCGAAGACGTTAAAAAGAAAATGATGGAACAGATCCCGATGGCCCGGCTCGGTCAGCCCGAGGATGTCGCCAGCGCGGTCCTGTTCTTGTCCGGCCCGGAATCGGATTACGTGACCGGGCAGGTCCTCGCCGTTAACGGCGGCATGTACATGTAAAGAATAAGGGGAGGTGAAAAATGGACGAACAAAAAATCTATGATGATATAAAAAAGGTTGTGGTAGAACAATTAGGGGTTTCCGAATCGGAGGTCACCCGCGAAGCATCTTTTGTTGATGATCTGGGAGCTGATTCTCTGGACACGGTCGAACTGGTCATGGCTCTGGAAGAAGCGTTCAGCATTGAGATCCCGGATGAAGACGCGGAAAAAATCAAGACGATCGGCGACACCATCAGCTATGTGATGGCGCACGCAAAGAAGTAACTAAATGAGTTTGCCTAAGTTAAAAATTGATACATTGACCGCCCAACTGCCCATCATTCAGGGGGGCATGGCGGTCAGGATCTCCACCGGGGCACTGGCCGGGGCGGTCGCCAAGACCGGCGCCATCGGCATCATCGGCGCCTCGGGCATGGCTTTTGATGAGCTGCGGAAAGAGATCCAAATAGCCAGAGAGCGGGCGGCGGGAGGCATTGTCGGCATCAACATCATGTTTGCCGCCAGGGATTTTATCGGCGTTGTCCAGACGGCCATCAAGGAAAAAATCGACCTCATTATCACGGGGGCGGGTTTTTCCCGGGATATTTTTAAGTATGGCCAGGACGGCAACACCCCGATCGTTTCCATTGTTTCCACCGCCCGTCTCGCGGAAACCGCCCAAAGGCTGGGGGCTTCGGCGATCGTGGTCGAAGGCAAGGAAGCCGGCGGGCATCTCGGCACCGACCGGTCGGTCTGGGATATTTTCCCCGAGGTCAAAAAAGCCGTCAGTCTGCCCGTTATCGCCGCCGGCGGTATCATTAACGGGGCCGAAATGTGCAAGGCCTTAAAGCTCGGCGCGGACGGCGTTCAAATGGCGACCCGCTTTGTCCTGGCGGAAGAGTGCGCCGCCGCCCCGGAATACAAGCACCGCTACCAGACCGCGACCAAGGACGATGTCGTGATAATTTCCTCACCCGTCGGCATGCCCGGCCGGGCCATCAAGACCGCTTTTGTCGAGAAAATCCTGGCCAACCAGGCCCCCCGGCCGATCGGCTGCGATTTTTGCCTCAAGAAATGTTCCCTGAAATACTGCATCATCCAGGCCCTGATCAATTCGCAGAAAGGCGATATCGATCACGGCGTCGTTTTTTCCGGGGAATATGTCTGGAAGATCAAAGATCGCTCCATTAAACCGGCCGCCAAGATCGTCACGGAAATATTGCAGGAAGCGAAGGAGGCCGGCTGTTGACTAGAGTTGTAATAACCGGCCTCGGGGTCGTTTCTCCCATTGGTACCGGCAAAGATGTTTTTTGGGCCAACCTTGCGGCCGGCCAGAACGGTATCGGCCGCATCACCCATTTTGATACGACCGGTTTCGATACGCAGATCGCCGGCGAAGTTAAGGATTTCGATCCCAACCTGTACCTGGAACGGAAAGAAGCGAAGAAGCTCGTAAAATTCATTCAATTCGGCGTGGCCGCTTCTAAACTGGCGGTCGAAGACGCCAACTTGCAGATCACCTCGGAAAACGCCGACGACATCGGCGTGGTCCTGGGCTCGGGCATCGGCGGCATCAGTTTTATGGAAGAACAGGCTAGGATCCTCCACGAAAAGGGGCCGAGCCGGCTCAACCCATTCACGGTCCCGTTCATGATCGTCGACATGGCCGCCGGTTATACCTCGATCATCCTGGGCGCGAAAGGCCCTAATATGTGCATCACCACCGCCTGCGCGAGCGGCACCCACTGTATCGGGGAGGCCTTTAAAATGATCCAGCGCGGCGCGGCGAAAGCCGTGATCGCCGGCGGGACCGAAGCCTCGATCACCCCGCTCAGCATCGGGAGTTTCTGCGCGGCGCGTGCCCTGTCGACCCGTAATGACGAACCGCTCCGGGCCAGCCGTCCGTTCGATAAAGAACGCAATGGCTTTGTCATGGGCGAAGGCGCCGGCTCCGTCATTCTGGAAAGTCTCGAATCGGCACAGGCGCGCGGCGCTAGGATCTACGCCGAGATCGTCGGCTTCGGCATGAGCGGCGATGCTCATCATATCACCGCCCCCGCCCCCGGCGGAGAAGGCGCGGTTCGCGCGATCAAAGCCGCGCTTAAGGATGCCAGCCTGGCCCCGACCGATATCGATTACGTGAACGCTCACGGGACCTCGACCGAGCTTAACGATAAATACGAAACGATGGCGCTCAAGACCGTTTTTGGCGATCACGCACGCAAACTTGCCATCAGTTCCAATAAATCGATGATCGGCCATCTGCTGGGAGCTTCCGGGGCGGTCGAGTTTGTCGCGACCACTCTTTCAGTCGTCAACGATCTCGCCCCGCCGACTATCAACTACGAAAATCCTGACCCCGATTGCGATCTCGATTACGTCCCCAATCAGGCCCGCCAGATGAAGATCAATGTGGCGATCTCCAATTCTTTCGGCTTCGGCGGGCACAACGCGATCTTGGTAGTAAAAAAATTCCGCTGATGTTATAATGCGGCGTGTGAAAAAGTCAGCACTGGCCGTATTCTTCTTAATTATTTTCGCCTGCGCAGCCAGGGCCCAGTTGACCCCGATACCGAACCAAGCTTATCCTCAGATCGACATCTCCGGCTTCAAAAAATGGGAACACAAGGAGGTCAGCGTCGATCCCAACCGCAACTATTTTGCCGGCCTGACCCAGCTGGGCGGCTTCTACCCGACCTTCAGCGGCGGTCCCTGGCAAGAGCGCCTGCAGTTGCGCATCCTCGGCCAGCTGTCGGAAAATCTCTCGGTCACTTACGATCTCGACCAACAGCCGGAAACGCCGGAAAAGTTCGACGTTAAGGTTAAATATTATAACAACGAACTGACCTTCGGCGACATCAACGCCAATTTTACCGGCAACGAATTCGTTTCCGCGTCAAAATTCCTGAACGGCGTCATGCTGACGGCCAAAGACAGCTGGTACGACATCATCACCGTCCCCTCGGCAAAATTAAAGTCCCAAACGCAGAGCCTGACCTCTCAAAACGGCGCCAATACCCGCGGCCCCTACAATTTGGGCCACGGCTCGATCGTTGAGGGATCGGAGCAGATCCAGCTCAACGGCATATATCTGACGAGAAACACGGATTATACGATCGACTATTTCGAAGGCAAGGTCACTTTTAATCGGATACTCAACCAGACCGATGAGTTTAAATATTCCTATGAGTATACCAACGTCCTGGACCTTTTCTTCCCCACTCTGTCCAAGCGCGATTTCTTCGGCTTCCAATCCAGGTTCACGATCGATCCCGAACAGTTCGGCAAGGCGGCGCCCAAAGAAGAGCCGGTCGTGATCTCGACCCGCGACATCTTCCCGACCACCGGTTCATCCGAGGGAGAAATATTGGAAGAAGAAGCGTCCGGCCTGTACCGGATCAAACACGTCCCGGCCATCAATTTCAGCGAAACGCTGACCTTCATGGGCACCCAGCTGAAAAAAAATGACGATTATATCATCCGCTATGATACCGGCGAGATCAAGTTGTTGACGCGCTTCATGCCATCGACGGAAGAGGCGCTGGCGGTCGAGTACAAATACTTCGAAACCTCCCGGGAAACCGAAGCGATCCAGGGTATCGGCAGCCACGGTCCTTACCACACACAGCACTACAACCTTGTCCCCGAAAGCGAAAGGATCGAAGTCGATGGCAAGCTTTTCGTCAGGGACCTCGACTATACGATAAAGTATCCAAACGGCGAGATCATGTTCGGCGTGGTGATCGGCCCTACTTCCCAGATCAAGGTCAACTATAAATACAATGTCACGGCCCTGCCGCCGATAATAGCTTCAAAATATCCTAAAGAACTAAAGCTGGGGGTCACTTATCTTAAGGAGTCCGCGAAGAAAAGCGTGGGCTCCCCGACCGCCAGTGTGATCGAGGCCGCCAGCGGCCAGACCGTGATAAGCGGCAATTATCTGCTCAACTTGAAAAATCGTCCGATCCTGCCGACTAGCGAAGCAACGCTGACCGTGGTTCTGCGCCACGGCTCGGCCGTCCGGACGTTGACCCCCGAGGTCGATTACACGGTCCCGACGGTTGAGGTCGATGCCGCAGGTAATTATATTGTCATCCCCAACGTTTCTCTCGCCTATATTACCGATCATGCCGACCCCAGCGACGGCTTCGCCACCGGCACGATCTATTTTCTCAACCAGAATATCAGCGCAAGCGACGAGGTCGACGTGTCTTACTCATACCAGAAGAGCATTGTCGGTAAATATTCCGGGGTGGGCAACGGCAACCGGGGGCCGTATTTCCTGCGCAGCACGCGGCAGATCGTGCCCGGCAGCGAAACGGTCCAGGTCTGGGACCAGGGCTCGTCGGCCATCACCACCTATACGCGCAACGCCAGCTTTGACGCGACGGCCGGCACCACCGGCTATTCGCTGAACTACTCAAGCGACAATCCGTCGATCACCTTCAACAACCCGCTCGGCACGACCAAAAATTTCCAGATCATTTTCCAGTACGTGCCGGCGGCCGCCGCGACCGGCGGCGATATCTCCCAGACGGCCTACGGCTTCGACGGCAGCTTCAAGATCGGCGACATTTTCAAGATCGATTCCTCTTACGCAAAAACGGAAACCGATCAGGTCTATGTTTCTCAAACCACCATCGAGGTCTTCAGCGGCAGCGGCTCCAAGACCTATTCACTGCACTCAACCGCCAACATAATTGAAGGCAGCGAAAAGATCCTGATCAACAACCAGCTGGTCAACCGCGACATCGATTACTTTATCACTTATTCGGCCCCCGGGCAGTTCAACTTTTTCTATATAACGCCCACTACCCTTGACGCCATTTCCGTCGAATATAAGTTCCAGTCACTGTCCGGCATTTCGGCGGACACAAGGACGAAAGCGGATACGGCTTTCCGGCTGGGTGCCGAAACTAAATTATTCGGCGACGCGGTGACCGTCAACGGCACGACCAAAAAGATCGGTTTTGACTTTTCGCCGCTGGGCGGCACCGCTATCGGCGTCGGCTCCAATTATGAGGAGTATAACGTTAATTTGAAGCCGAACTTTCAGCAATTCTATTCAAACTATTCTTACAAATTCAATCAAAATCCGATCGGCACGACCCGGTCGACTTTTCTGCGCACATATGACAATTCGCTTTCCACCGGCATCAATCCCGGCGGCCTGGCCAAGATCGATCTGGGCTACCGGACGTTCACCAGCCTCGACGATCTGCTGTCGCCGGGAACGCTGCATACAAGCGACAACCTGCAAACGTCTTATTCCGGCAGCCTGACGCCGTCCGACTGGCAAAAAGGCGCTTTGTCCCTGAACCATAAATATGAGTACAGAAAGACCGTCTCAAAGAATCACGTCGTCAACCTGAACGACCCCAACCGCTCAAGCCAAAACATCGATTATCTGCACGCCGGCGGCAACCTGAAGTTCACGGATCGCGTCGGGCTGGGCCTCGATTTCCAATACAATGAGCCGGTGACCCTCGGCTCACAAGAGACCGAGACCTCACACACGAGAGCCGTCGACAATGCCGCCAACCTTTCTCTCGACCTGACCCCAGGCTTTTTGAAAAAATGGACGGCCAGGATCTCGCTTTTGAATCACGATGATTATAAAATCGTCCCCGCCGACCGGACCATCACGACCAAAAACGAGACCTACCACATGGACGTCACTCCGATCACGATCCTGACCGGCTCACTTGACCATAACCGGCAAGAAAGGACGTCGTTTATCACCGGCGGCGACAACCCCCTCAGCCTGAGAACCAGCGCCACGAGCCGGCTGTCGCCTTTCTCTTGGCTATCGCTCGGACTGAACGGCTCGCGGAGCGAAACGGTGCCCGAGACCGGTGCGGTCAATAAGAGCAGCGGTAGCACCTACGGTGGCGATGCCGACTATACGCCGTTGTCGTTGAGTGTTCTTCGGCTGACCACGCACTACGCCTACTCCAAACAGCGGCAAACAGCGCCGACCGGCACGCAATTAGTTACGACCAGAACCCGGTCGTTGTCGCAGGCCTACACGCTCAATTTAACTCTGATCCCGATCCTGCCCCTAACCTTCGGCCTTAATCAGGAAGACTACCAAAACACTAACGACTCGACCTCGGCGCCGGTCATCACCGACACCACGAACAAGACCCTGACCGCCTCAAGCGCCCTGAACCTGCCGCGTCTGCCGCAGTTAAGCATTAGCGGCGATTATACCCAAAAGATCACGCAGGATAACCGGACCGGTCAGAATCTGCCAAAAACCCTGACGAACGGCAAAGTCAGTTATCAGATCTTGAGCTGGGGCACGGTGATTTACGAACTGGCTGACGAAAACAACCAGGGTGAAGTGCAGGCCGGCGCGGTCGCGGCCCTGAATTACAAAAAGACGACCCAAACAATGAGCCTGAACATCACGATACCGGTCGACAATCCGGTCCTCTCTAACTTCGTCGTGGTCGCCTCTCTGAAACAAGTCGACTACAAGAATAACGCAAACACGTCCGGCTCCGATGATTTTAAGGCCCGATTGCTTTCCTTTGAAGGCACAATGAATTTTTAGTTGAGGACGATGATCTTGCCCCTGGCAATTATTTTCTTATCCGCGGTGACCTGATAAAGATAAACTCCGTTGACGACCTCGGCGCCGTACAGGTCGCGGCCGTCCCAAGCGGGGCTGTTGGCGCCCGACTTGCCGCCATTGTCGCCGGCCTGGTAGCTTTTCTGCCAGACCAGATTGCCGTTAAGATCGAACAGGAAGATCGTGGCGTTAAAATTCCCCAGCAGACTGTAATTGAACGAGGTTTCGGATGACGCGGAACGGATAAAAGGATTGGGCAAGGCATAAGTCAGCGGCAACGTGCCGCTCGCCTGCGCCGCTTTGACCGGCGATTCGGGCTGAACCGACAGGGCGATCGATTCCGAAGAAACGTTGCCGACGTGGTCGTAGGCCGTTAGCCGCAGAGTGTAATTCCCGCTTAAACCGGCGGTTTCCCAGGTCCCCAGCAGGCCGCTGGTCGAGACGTAAAATGTGCCGATATTTTGGAATGAAGCGGGGTTGCTTCCCGCGCCGTATTCCAGGAGATAGCGGTCAAGGTAAGCATCCGTGGCTCTGCCGAGTATCTGCAAGCTGCCCGCTACGGCAACTCCGTTCGCGGGAGATGTGATCGCCGCTTCCGGCGTGATATTGTCGACAATAACAGCCACATCGGCTTCGGAAGTTGAGCCGTCGGCGGCCTCGACAAACAGGCGCAGGGTGTAAGGCCCGTTGCGGCCGGTCGTGTCCCAATCGGCCAGCGGCCCGGCCTCGACCGACGTCGTGACATTTGAGACGATCGTCGTATCAACCACATCGTTTTTCAGCGCGTCGATCCGGTATTTTTGAAAATTCCAGCCGCCAGCGGTTCCGATTATTGACCTTATCTTTCGGATATACTCGCCACTGGAAGGCGAAGAGAGGCTCGACACCAAGCCGGCCAGCGCCCGGTAGCAATTGATCCGGCCGGTACCCAGCTGGCCTTCAAAACCGGGATTGAGCGCGTCAATATTATCGGCAAAAGTTTTGATCTGGTTCATGATCTGGGTACTGGTCATGGCCGGATTGGCCGCTTTGACCAGACCGGCCAGCCCGGCGACAAAGGGCGAGGCAAGAGACGTTCCGTTCCAGCCGCCGAGATAGCCGCCGTTCATATTTGTACTGAAAATGCCGGTCCCCGGCGCCGCCACGTCCACCCAAGCACCGTAGTTCGAGGCCTGGCCCCCGCCCCAGACCGAACGCTTGTCGTTCTGATCGATCGCGGACACCCCTAGAACTGTCGTGTAATAGGCGGGGTAAGTGTTCCAATTGACATTGTCGTTGCCCGCCGCGGCCACCAGCACGATCCCGGCGCTAAACGCCTCCTGGCAGCGCTCCTTGATGTTGGAAGGATCTTCTTCGGCATATTTATCCGCCCCGCTATTGTACTGCCCCAGGCTCATGTTGACCGCCACAATGTTCGTGCCGGTTGTTTTTAAAGCGGCCAGGTAAGCCAGTGCCTGGCTGATGCTCGACATGACGCCGCTGCCGTCCTGGTCGAGGACCTTTATCGGCAGGAGCTTAGTGTTCCAGTTCACGCCGGCGATGCCGATCCCGTTATTGGTCACCGCGCCGATGACCCCCGACACAGCCGTGCCATGACCGGCGTCATCCAGAACGTCCGAGGTGTAACTGACGTAGCTTTTTGCGTCGGTCAGATCAACCTTGGCCGCCAGGTCTTCATGGTTATAGTTAATCCCCGTATCAAGAATGGCAATGATCGAGGTGGCCGAACCGGTCGTTTTGACCCAGCCGCTGGGCGCCTTGATCTGGGGCAACCCCCATTCGTCGACATAGTAATGATCGTTAGGGGTAACGTCAAAGGCCCGGACATATGAATTTGTTGCCGCCGATTCGACGTTGGCATCTTTTTTGTATTCCCGAACCGCCCTGGCCGCGTCAGTGGTTTCCGTCAAAGTGAGGATATAATCATTTTCCAGGTGTTTCCAGTCGGGGCGGATCAACAGAGCATCCTTATACATCTGTTCCAGTTTGGCGACCTTATATTTTGCGTTCAGCGCCCTGACCGAAGCCGCGGCCACGCTGGCCGTTTTGATCTCGGAGATAGCTACGCCTTTAGGCAGCTTAACAACGCCGGGTTTAAATTTGACTATGACCTGATTGGGGACAACTTCGGCGAAGGATTGGAGGCCAAAACAACTCGCGATTATTAATAAGACGAGATAAAGATAAAATTTGTAAAATCGCATCCGGGTTGAAGTATACCATAACTCTGGAGTATAATAAACATAATGAAAA
>JAQUOB010000025.1 GCA_028717325.1 Candidatus Margulisiibacteriota bacterium | reverse complement strand
GCTTCGCCCCAGAGCAAGAACTTATCGCAGCCGAGAAAAGACAATAAATATTTGTCCGCCCCGACCGAGTTGTCCGACCAGTGGATCAAATAATATTTGGTGCGGTGATTCTGGCAGATGATCGCCTCGACGACGTGGGACGCGCTGAAATAACTGTGCCCAAATTCGGAAGCCACTTCGTAATTGGAAAAAAGTTTCTCGTACGGCAGGGCGACGCCGGTAAAATAGTTGAACAAGCTGAAATAAAGGGAATAATTTTCGCTGTTCAACTCGACCGCCAGCGACAGGAGGCCCCTGAGCAGATACCTGGGGATTATTCTCCGTAGCAAAGGTTTAAGCCCCAGCTGCAGCCGCCAGAGGTCAAAATGGGCGTAAGCCGAGCGCCGGGCGTCTTGATAACCTTTCAGCCGGCCGGTCTCCGTGGGTATGCCGCGGGAATACAATAACAGGTCCTGCGGCCTGATCTTTTCGCCGTCAACCATAAAATCATCGTGAAAATATTTTCCGCCCAGGCCGTACAGGCCCCAGATCGCTTCCCGCATCACTTTAAATTTGCCGCCCGGCCCGGAGAGCCGGAGGCCGCCCTTCAGGCTGCCGGACAGGATATTTTTTGCCAGCCAGACAAGACCGAGCCCGCGCGCGCTCTTCCGCCGGGGAGGATACCACGCCACTTTCAAAGGCGGGTTGAACTTTTCGGAGAAGGCCAAAAAAGCGAAACGGTTCAGCGGATTATCCTCAAGCGCGATCGCCCGCTCTGCCTTGCCGTAAGAATAATCGTACATCAGATTGAACAGATCGAATAAATAATCAACTAAATATTTTTTCAGCAGGACGTCGAACCGCTCCGTCCGGTAAATCTTGTTGAGGGCGCGGATAAACTTCGATTCCGACAAATTCGAAGACAAGAGATACCTTTTGACGATCTCGGTCAGTTCGGCATCGATCCATTCGATATAGGCCGAGCTTCTCTGGACCGCCGCGGGTTTTTCCAGCCCCTGCAGCGAGACCCAGAGATCCCTCTTAATGCTTTTTAAATAATCGTTCATGTCTTATTTTTTGAACTTTTCGGCAATCGCGAGCGTGGTAGCGATCACCCGGTCGACTTCCGCCTCGCTCATTTTTGGAAAGAGCGGCAAAGTGACCGCCTCCTCGTAATAGCTTTCGGCCAGCGGGCAAAGCCCTTTTTTGTAGCCGGCTTTTTCATAATACGGCTGGTGATAGACCGGTATATAATGTACGTTCACCAGCAGGCCTTTTTCATGGAACGCCTCAATGATCTCGCTCTTAGCGGCAAACACCCGCCGGCTGAACCTTAAAACATAAAGATGGTAGGCGGAATAGTTCCCTTTTTCTTCTTTGAGCGGCGCCAGGCCCTTGACGCCGGCGAACGCCCGGTCGTATTTTTTGGCGATCGCTCTTCGCCTTTCGACGAACCGGTCAAGTTTTTTTAGCTGGGTCAGGCCGAGAGCGCACTGGATATCGGTCAGGCGGTAATTGAAACCCAATAACTGCATCTCATAATAACAGCGGCGGCTCTTTTGCCGCAGTTGGCCGGCTGCCCTGGTTATGCCGTGCGAGCGCAGCATTTTAAGTTTTTCGTAATAGTCCGGGTTATTGGTCAGGACCATGCCGCCTTCGCCGGTCGTGATGTGCTTGACCGCGTGAAAACTTAAGATCGTCATGTCCGAATAGCGGCCGGAACCGATCCGGTCGCCCCGATATTCCGCGCCCAGAGCGTGCGCCGCGTCTTCGATAACGACCAGGTTGTGCCGCCGGGCGATCTGCCGGATCTTTTTGAGGTCGCAGGGCTGTCCGGCAAAATGGACCGGGATGATCGCCCGGGTTTTTCTGGTTATTTTCTTTTCGATCTCAGCCGGGTCGAGGCAAACGGTCTCTTCTTTGATGTCCGCGAAAACCGGCTTGGCCCCGCAGTAAAGGAGGGCGTTGGCCGACGCGACAAAGGTGATCGGCGAAGTTATCCCTTCATCGCCCCGCCCCAGCCCAGCCGCCAGGCAGGCGATGTGCAGGGCCGCGGTCCCGTTGCTGACCGCCACCGCGTATTTGGCCCCGCAATAGTCCGCCACCGCTTTTTCGAAGGCATCGACCAGCGGCCCCTGGGTCAAGTGTGAAGAGACCAACGCTCTTTTCACCGCCGAAACGTCGTCTTTCTCCAGCCACTGGGTCGCGTAAGGGATAAGCTTCATATGTTGTTGATCATCTCCCGCAATTGGTCAAGCTTGAGCCACTCGTTATTAGAATCGCTGGAATAATGAAAGCTTTCCGGCACAGCCCGGCCGCCGGCATGGTTATCGTTGTCCCACCAGGGAAAGGCCGGCCGGATGATATAACAATCTTCCAACTCCTTGGTGTACCTGGCGTCATCGGCCGAGATCATGACCTCATGCAGTTTTTCTCCCGGCCGGATCCCGACGATCTTGGTCTTGCATTCCGGGGCGAGCGCTTTGGCCAGGTCCATGATATTCATGCTCGGGATCTTCGGGACAAAGATCTCTCCGCCCTTCATCCGGTCAAAGTTCTTGACAACGAAACGGACCCCCTGGTCGAGGGTGATCCAGAAGCGGGTCATCTCCGGATGGGTGATCGGCAGCAGGCCTTCAACCCGCTTTTTCAAAAAGAAAGGGACCACGCTGCCGCGGCTGCCGACGACGTTGCCGTAGCGCACCACCGCGAATTTCGTGCCGGAGATGCTCGCGTAAGAATTGGCGGCGACAAAAAGCTTGTCCGAGCACAGCTTGGTCGCGCCGTAGAGATTGATCGGGTTGCAGGCCTTATCGGTGCTGAGGGCGATCACGCCTTTGACCTTTCTGTCGATGGCGGCTTCGATGATGTTCATCGCGCCCATGATATTGGTCTTGATGGCCTCCGAGGGATTATATTCCATCGCCGGGACCTGCTTTAAGGCCGCCGCGTGGACGACATAATCGACGCCGTGAAAAGCTCTCAGCAGTCTTTCACTGTCGCGCACGTCGCCGACGAAAAAGCGCACATTGGCATAACCGGAGAATTGCTCCTGCATCTCGTACTGTTTCAGTTCATCCCGGCTGTAAATGATCAGTTTTTCCGGGGCAAACTCGTCCAGCAGCGTTTTTGAGAACTTTTTACCGAACGACCCCGTCCCGCCCGTGATCAAAACTACCTTCCCTTTTAATATGCTCATCTTTTTTTACCCCCTGTTTTTAATTCGCCACCAGACCGCCGATGAAGCGCCTGATGTTCTCTTCCCTGTTTTGCTTGTTCATGTAATGGCCGGCAAAGGTCCCGTCCCGTTTGGGCGCCAGCCCGTTCTTCAAAAAAAGATCGATCGTTGAGATCATCTCGCCGGTGTCCTCGGAGTAATGCACGCGCTGTTTCAGCTCCGCCAGCGCCTGCCCTTCGAACGGATGCATAAAGTCGTTCATCAGGAATATCTCGGCGTCGCACTCCAACGCGTCAAACAGCGGTGTCGACGCGCACTCGATCAAGATCCCCTTCGGCTCGTAACTTTCGAGGAAGGCCGTCAGGGAGCGGTCGTCAACGAGCTTTAAATTATTAAAGCGCCGGAAAAGCGGCAGCACAGAGCAACTATCATATGAAGGGTTGGGAGCCGGCTTGACGTAGATGTCGAAGCCGGTCAGGGAATCGAGATATTCCAGCAGTTTAATTTGCCTGGCCACCAGGCTGTCGGGGGTCATCTTGCTCATGCCCGTGCAAAACAGCGAGCGGCTGATCGTGATCGGGAACAGCAGGTCGATCTTTTTTCTGGCGGCGGCCGATGCACCCGCCCGCTCTTTGCCGAAAGGCAGTATTTCGGCGGACAGCTGCCGGTCCGGATAAAGCCGGGCCAGGTCGGCCGCGGTAAAACCGAAACTGATGAAATAATCGCAGCGGTTGAAATCAGACTTGAAATGCCACGGCTCGTAAGAATCGCCGTAACTCGCCCCGTGCTGGGCGCCCACGACTTTGATGCCGACCGATCTTAAGTAGGCAAAAACCAGCGCCTTGAGCCCGCTGTTGGGCGGCAGGCCCCAAAGGCCCAGAGCGATCGGGTGCTCTTTATGCCGGCGGTCTAATTTCACGAGAGTTTTCAAAAACTGCGGGCAATTTTTTGAAAAATCTTCCCTGATATCCTGATAAAGGGCCGCCAGGCATTTATCGCCGTTAATGACGGGACCGGCATCCGGGAAATCGATCTTGACCGCCGCCTCGCCGGCCGACCCAGAAACTTCTATCTCGTTCAGGCCGATGAGATTGTGGCGGCTGAGATCGCCCGAGATAAAATCGAGCTGATAGAGCGGGGAATCAACAAAAATATTTTTCGCCCCGCGCCTGATCGGCGGCCGTTTTTTCAGCGCCGCCTTCGCCGCTCTCAACGAACTTTTGATCGTTTTGACCAGAGAATGGATCTGGCCGCCCCCGGAGACCTTGGCCGCCTTGTTGGCGGGGCCCGCGGAGTCGATTACTCTGGTCTCATGATCCTTGAAGAAACCGGCGGCAAACTCGGCCACATCCATGTTGATCTCAAAAAAACAATCGAATTTAAAATTATAAAAAGTAATACTCTTCAGTCCGTATTCGGCGATCATCTTCTTCAACGCTTCATAAAAACAAATGTAAGCCAGCAGATGATAGCGGCCGAAGTAAGAATAGAGAGCGTCAAAATATTTAAGCTGGAAGCCCGTTTGCCGGTTCAGGCCGGCCGAGACCCGCTCGTCCAAATAAGCCAGCAACCGGTCGACCGCCGCCTCGGCCTGCTCGCAAAAAGCGATCGCTTCGTCCTGGCTGATAAACCGGCTCAGGCACTGGCATTCAAGTCCGTGTTCCACCCGCAAATAAACGTCGATGCCCGGATGGACCGAGAAAAGTCGGTGGTCTTCGAACAGCCGTTCGCTGACGCAGTGCCGGGCGTCATCGATCGAATAAAGGATCAGGGCTTTTTTGAGCTCAGGCATCACTGGCCTCCGGCCGGCAATTGAGAGCGGCTTCTTTGATCTGTTCCCGTGTCAGCTCCGGGTACATCGGCAGGGACAAAACCTCGGCCGACGCCCGCTCCGCTTCCGGAAAATCGCCGGGCTTATAACCCAAGCTTGAATAGACCTCCTGCAGGTGCAGGCAGAGCGGGTAATAGATCATATTGCCGATCCCCGCCTGATTTAACCTGGCCTGGATCTTGTCCCGGTCTTTGACCCGCACGGTGTAGTAATTGAATGAATGTTTCACGTTTGCCGCCACGAACGGCAGTGTCACTCCGGCCAGGTCCTTTAATGACTCCGCATAAACGGCCGCGTTGGCCCGGCGCTTTTCGTTCCAGCCGGCCAGGAATTTAAGCTTGACCCTTAAGATCGCCGCCTGCAGGCTATCCAGGCGGCTGTTGAACCCCGAAATCGAATGGTAATATTTCTTTTTTGAGCCGTGGTGCCTCAACATTTTTGATCTTTCGAAAACGTTTTCATCGTCGGTCACCAGCATGCCGCCGTCCCCAAAACAACCCAGGTTCTTGCCGGGGAAAAAGCTCAAACAGCCGACAGCGCCGATCGATCCGACTTTTTTGCCGTTATATTCCGCCCCAAAGGCCTGGGCGCAATCTTCCACGATTTTCAGATCGTATTGCTTGGCCAGGGCAGCGATTTTGCCCATTTCAGCCGGGTGCCCGTAAAGGTGCACGGGCAGAATGGCTTTGGTCCTGCGCGTGATCTTCTTTTCGATCAGCTCGGTATTAAGGCAATAAGTTTTCGGATCGATATCTACAAAAACCGGTTTCGCCCCGGTCTTGGTGATCGCCTCGGACGTGGCAATGAAGGTGAACGGCGTGGTGATAACTTCATCCCCGGCGCCGAGCCCTAAGGCCAAAAGAGCGATCGTCAACGCGTCTGTCCCCGAAGCCACCCCCACCGCAAATCTAACCCCTAAAAAGTCCGCCACTTCCTCCTCAAAAGCCCTGGTCTCCGGACCAAGGATAAAAGAGCTCTCATCGATCACCTGCTGAATGGCCGCATCAATCTCATTTTTAATTGAAAGGTATTGGCTTTTCAGATCGATCAGAGGGATTTTCATGTCAATAAGGCAGCTCCTTGATGTCTTTTATTACTTTCGCCGGATTGCCGGCGACAACTTTTCCGGCCGGCACGTCTTTGGTCACGACGCTGCCGGCGCCGACGAGAGCGTTGGCGCCGACGGTAACCCCCGGCAGGATCGTTGAATTGCCCCCGATTTTTGCTTTGGGCATAATGATCGGGCCTTGAAGTTCTTGCTTGGCATGTTTTGACAAGGGATATCTGGCATTAGTTAAGACCACGTTCGGTCCGAGCCAGGCGCCCTCATGCAAAGTTGAATACTCGGGGATAAAAACCTGCGAATGGGCCCGGACGTTGTTGCCGATAACGACATGATGTTCGACGACGGAATGGCTGCCCAGGCTGACGTTATCGCCGAATTGATTGTTTTCTCTGATCAAAACGCCGTGGCCGGTGGAAAAGTTGTTTCCGATCTTATTCCCGGCGTAAATAACCGTGTGCGACCGGATGACCGCGTTATCACCGATGACCGTGGCGCCGTCCCCGTCTTTGGCCGGCTCGCCGATCACGCAATATTCGCCGATAGTAACATTGTTACCCATTTTCACGTTCGGATAGATTTTATAATTTGCCATTTAATTTACCCAGCTTACAATGATCCGCGGCCGTCCCGACTTTTACCGTTTTACCGGTCTCGGCCGATTCATAGAGTGCGACGATCAATTCCAAAGATTTGCGTCCCTCCCGGCCGTCGACGGGCGGCGTTTTATCATTAACGACGCAATCGATGACATCCGCCAGGTATCTGACATGCCCAAACCCATAGATATTGGGCGGATTTTCACGGTATTTGGATAAGACCTCGGCATCTTCATTTTGCCGATCGATAAACTGCCAGGTCTTCATTTCATTGACCGCCAAGCCGCCGATTTCCACCGATCCCTTTTCACCGAGGATCGAAATGGAGCCTTCCAGATTTTTGGGCCGAACGGCGGTAGTCGCTTCGATAATTCCCAGCCCGCCGTTGGCAAAGCGGACCGTCGCCACCGCCACGTCCTCGGTCTCTATGTTAACCAACCGGGTCGCGGCCATAGCGGACACCTCCAGGGGCTGACCAAGGAGCCATTCCAGCAGATCGATATGATGAGAGGCCTGATTGGTCAGGACGCCACCGTCCAGGAACCAGGTACCCCGCCAGCTGTCCTGATCGTAATATTTTTGATCTCTTGACCACCTCACTCTGACGGTGCCCAAAATTAATTGGCCGAAGCGCCCGGCCGCGACCGCTTCTCTTAATTTAACGACCGGCAGATTATATCTATTCTGCTTGACAATAAATAACTTGACCTTGCTCTCCGCGCAGGCCGCGATCATTTTATCGGCGCTCGCCAGGGTTAAAGCCATCGGTTTTTCACAAACGATATGCTTTTTAAATCTCGTCGCCACGTCAATTACCTGCTCGGCATGCAGTCCGCTCGGAGTTAGAACGTTTACGACATCAATGCCCTTTTCTTTGGCTAACATCTCCCCGTAATCCGAATAATAAGGGACACGCTCTTTTTCCCCCAGCGCTTTTGCCCTCTCCGGCCTAATGTCACAAACGGCAGCCAGTTCCGCCTCCGGCAATTGATGAATGGCCTCACAATGTTTGCCGGCAATGCGGCCGCAGCCGATCAACGCGAATTTGATCTTTCTCATCTCAATTCCTGCCTATGCCTTCGTAAATAAAGCCCAGTTTTTTCATCGTCTTGGGATCGAACAGGTTGCGCCCGTCGATCAGCAAGGGTTTTTTCAACTTGGGTTTGATCCGTTTAAAATCCAAAGCCGAATATTCCGGCCACTCGGTTATCAGTATCAACCCGTCGCAGCCGTCAGCCATTTCATAAGGCGAATCAAAATAATTAATTTCCGGGAACAGCCTTTTCATATTTTTCTCGGCTCGCGGGTCGGTTACCCTGACTTTTACCTTTTCGCCCAACAAACAATTGATCAGGGCGATCGAAGAAGCTTCTCGAATATCATCGGTGTCGGCCTTAAAAGAAAGCCCCAGCAGTCCAATGGTCCGGCCGCGCAGCGAGCCGAGGTTCTTTTTTAATTTTTCCACCGGCAGCAACTTTTGCCGTTCATTGACGGCCAGGGCCGCTTTCAGAAGCTTAAAATCGTAATCGACCAGATCGGCAAAATGAACAAGCGCTTTCATGTCCTTAGGGAAGCAGGAACCGCCAAAACCGATCCCGGCTTCCAGAAAGCGATCGCCGATCCTGGGATCCAACCCCATGCCGGCCGCCACCTCCCGGATATCGGCATTATAGCGTTCACAAATATTAGCGACTTCATTAATGTAAGATATCTTCATCGCCAGAAAAGAGTTCGAGGCATATTTAATTATCTCCGCGTTTTCCGGCGAAGTCACGATCAGCGGACAATGGCAGCCCGCATACACCTTCATGATCACGTCGATCGCCCGTTGATTGGTCCCGCCAATAACTATTCGGTGCGGGTTTTTATAGTCGGCCAGCGCCTTGCCCTGCCTGAGAAATTCCGGGTTGCTGATAACGGCAAATCTTGTCTTGCTTTTCCCGCCCCGCCCGGCCAAGATCGCCGCGACTTTTTTATTCGTGCCGACGGGGACCGTGCTTTTGATAACTAAGATTTTAAAAGCGTTTAGGTTTTTTTTGATCGATTTCGCCACCTCAAAGACAGCGGCCAGATCGGCCGAGCCGTCTTCCATTGAGGGGGTCCCGACCGCGATGAAAATAATATCGTTGGATCGTATCGCGGACTCGATCTTGTTGGAAAATTTTATCTTTTTCCCGACCATGACTTTTTTCAACAGGCTATCAAGTCCGGGTTCGTGAAAAGGGACTTCGCCTTCATTTAATTGCCTGATCTTGTTGACATCCTTATCGATGCAGGTAACATCAAAACCCGATTCGGCCAGGCAGACCCCGGTCGTCAGGCCGACATAACCGGTGCCAATAACGCAAATTTTCATTTGATCACATTTCCTCGACGATCTTTTTGTAGGCTTTTTTGACCTTGCCGGGCAAATTCGGATTAAGCAGCTGCAGGATATGCTTGCCGAGAATTCGGTACTGGCCGCCGATCTTGGCGGCTTTGAGCGCTCCTTTCCGGATCAAGCGCCGGAAGGTCGAATCGGAGATTTTAAGCAGAACTATAGTTTCTTGGGGCGTGTAGATCTCGTGCTCTTCCACTATCATAGTACAATTTTAACAGCTGGGCATGTTTTGTCAAGATACTATCTATTATAGTCAAAACTGGTCAAAACTATTCAAAGTGAAACCGGCCGGCTTATTCCGTGGTCGGGGATGAATAGACCTTCACGCGGGAGAGGAAAACGGTAAAGCCGACAAAAAAGATGACCACGATCGCCAGCAAAGCAAAAAATTGCTGGATATCGGCGCGCACCATGGTCAGGGCGATCGCCCCGAGCACCAGCTGAATGGCGTAAAGCAGTAAAACCGTCAATTTTTGCGAAAAGCCCATGAGGTGAATTCGATGGTGCGAATGGTCCTTGCCGGGCTGGCTGAACTTGATCTTGTGGACGAATCGATTGACAAAAACAAAATAGGTGTCAAAGATCGGTATGCCCAGGATGATCAGGGGAATGATAAAGGAAATGAACTGCAACCGCTCGACCCCCAGGACCAGCGCGACATCCCAGAGCTCATAGATCTGGAGCTTGATCGCTAAAACGGCTAAAATAAAGCCCAGAAAAGTGGCCCCGGTCTCCCCCAAAAAGATCGAGGCGGGATTAAAATTATAGCGTAAAAAACCCAGGCACGCCCCCATCAGGGCCAGTGAGAACATCACCAGGCCCAACTGGCCGCCGCTGAGAGCGATCAGGGCAAAAAAGCCGGCCGAAAAGAACGAGAGCCCGGCGACCAGCCCGTCCATGCCGTCGAGCATATTGATCGAGTTCGTCATAAAGGTGATAAAGCCGGCCGTCAACAGATAGTTGATCCAGCCGTCTTTAAAAAAGAAGAACTGGGTCCCGGTAAAAAATATGAAACACAGGGCAATTAATATATGCGTCCAGATCTTATAGCGCGCCCGCAGTTTGAAGACGGCATCATCGATCAGTCCAAAAAGGATAAAAACCGCCCCGAACAGCAACCATTTCCAGGCCATCGGATCGTTGCGGGAAAAGATCAACAGCGCTATGGTAATGGCGATAAAGATCGCTTCCCCGCCGGTCAAGGGGATCGGATTTTTATGGATCTTACGCAACCCGGGCCGGTCCAGGATGTTATATTTTAGCGCGATCCATTTGGCCAGTGGCGTGATGAGAAGCGACAAAAAGAAAGCCGCTACAAAGATCAAAATATATTGAAGCATAGGATTGATTTTTAATTATAGTCCTCAAATTTTTCATTGTAAAGCAAAAAATTGCCTTATTTGACAAAACAATTCACATTTGGCTATACTAAACATTATGGTCAAAGTTGGCATCATTGGCGGCTCCGGCCTGGATGACCCCCAAATCCTGAAAGAGCCGACGGAAAAAGAGGTCAATAATATTTTCGGCCAGCCCTCGTCCGCCCTCACCTGCGGCCGGATCGAAGGAGTCGATGTTGTCATCCTGGCCCGGCACGGCAAAGATCACGGCATCATGCCGACCAAGGTCAATTTTCTGGCCAATATCCAGGCCCTCAAAGATGAGGGCTGCACTCATATCTTGGCCGCCACGGCCGTCGGCTCGCTGAGAGACGAGATCAAACCGGGCAATCTGGTTTTTCCGTCCCAATTCATTGATTTTACCCGGCACCGGAACCTGACTTTTTTCCACGATAAAGTCGTCCATACCCCGATGAGCGACCCGTACGATAAAAAGTTGACCGATCTTCTTTGCCGGACGGCCGACGAGCTGGGGTTTAGATACAACCGGGACGTCACGGTGATCACGATCGAAGGGCCCCGTTTTTCCACCCGGGCCGAGAGCCATATGTTCCGCGCCTGGGGAGCCGATATCATCAATATGTCGACCTGTCCCGAGGTTATCCTGGCCAATGAATTAGGCATTCCCTATCAGACCATCGCCATGTCGACCGATTACGATTGCTGGAAAGAAAATGAAGAACCGGTCACTTTTGAAATGGTCATGAAGATAATGAAACAGAACGCCGAAAAGGTCAAACA
>JAQUOB010000024.1 GCA_028717325.1 Candidatus Margulisiibacteriota bacterium | reverse complement strand
TCAATCCCCACAGCTTATTTTCGGCAGTTATTGCGGGGATTTCACTGATTTACTAATTTGTCGCGGGTGGGCGAATATCAGCCGTTATCCCTAGATTAAGCTGCGGCAAAGCACCGTTGTCGGCTTCCTCTTTTACCGGTCTGTGCTGGCCCTCATATCTCTTTTCGACCGTTAAAGGCCGGCCATCAAATTTGGCCAAAGAAGAAGGGATGTCTTTTAGGCCGGTTTTAATTCTATTAATTATATCGGGGCGATTACCGCTCGATGAGGTCGTTATATTATTATAGTCAATGACGATGGAACTCTTTTTGCTGGCTTTATCATAAGTCACGGTATAAGGTATTGTCGTGCCGGCTGGAATAGACGTCCCGGCCGAACTGCAGTATTTTTGCAATGACCTTCTTATTTCTCCATCAATATCAGTCAGAGTGTAAGGCCTGTCGGTGGCTTGATTGGCAGTTGATTGGGTAACCGGCGCCGGCCCTTTGCCTTTGTAAACGCAAGTTTCCTGTGGAATATTGCCGAGGGTGATCCGATTTGGAACATTGATGTCGGCTACTTTTGATTCGATCAGGCTTTTAACCGCTAAAACGACAGATGAATCACCGACCGGCTGGTTGTTCTTGGTAATTTTAACTCCTATGTTCCGTATTTTATTATCCACATATATTTGATAAGACACAGTGACATTATATTCCTCACCATCACCTGGCAGTGAGTTGTGGATAGCGGATTGAATTGTTGATGCCAATTCTTCACGGCTCTTTTGGGGTTCGATTATATCGGTGGTTCCGCCTATGCCCGGAACTGGCCGATGAGCCGGATTATTTGACGGTTTAGTTGCCGCCGGTTTATGGCTTGCCGTGTTGGCGGCCATCGCTGTTGCTGATTTATCATTCTTAGGTTTGGGCGGGGTGGGAGCGGCCGTTTTTTCAGCCGGTTTCGGTTGCGACCCGACTATAACCTCCGCACTTGCCACTGAAACATATTCCCGGTTGTCTTTTGTAATAACAGTGCCTTCTTTGTTGGCGGCAAGCTTGTCACCTTTTTCGCAATCAACGCCGTTTATTTTTATCCGGCCCCCCAGAGTGTAAACATCGCCTTCTTTTGTCGTCCCCGCCGGCAAAGTATATTTATTACTGCCGACTCTGACCTCATATTTGGGCTGGGCCTTTGGCGCCGGATTCGGCTTGTTGCCGGCGATCAGTCCGTCTGACGGGGGAGTAGGCTTTGGAGGATTTGAATCTTTAGGTTTTGGCGCCGGTTTAGCTGGCGGTTTTGGTGCAGCTTGACTTTCATTAAGTCTGGACTGCTTCTCAATCGTAAAAGACCCGTCCTGATCGAAAACCATAACTCCTTTGGCGGGTATAATAATATTTTCTTCTAATCCAAGTGTAAGTCCGTTATCGAATTGGATCCATTCTATTTCGCCTTTATTGTTAGTTTTGACCTTTGCGCCATCGGTTTGTAGGCCGATAGGGTCGCCTCCTATATATACATATATATCTTGTCCCGGCGCATAAGAGATGATGGAATTTGTTTTACTGACCACCCGGAGCCCTTCGGGCAGTTTTGGCCGGCCGGCGGGAGCCGCTGTTTTTGCCGGCGTCTTCGGCTCCGGCTTTGGCGGTTCCGTCCCAACAGTTGACGGTTTATTTTGGGCGATTTCGACCGACTTATTTTCTTTTGCTTCTCTGGCCGCGTAGGCCTCGGTTATCGTATCCGGCGATAAAACGTGAGCAGTTTTTCCGTCGTTAGAAAAATTAACATAATCCCCGTTTTTAACTGCCACTGACTTCCCATCCAAAATAACTTTCCCGTCCCGGCTAAAAACCACATAGGCCGGATTATCATTCGGTCTTAAGGCAACGTAGGACCCTTGAGGCAGTTCAATATATTGATCGCCGGTTTCGATTATGATCGTATCTTTCAGTAGGCCGCCCGTTACTATTCCATTACTTTTGACGCCGCTGTCTTTATATAAATTTTCATCCCTCAAATTCGCCACAATGCCGGGTCCTTGTTCATCGGGTTTGGTTTCTGGGGGCAGGGGGGCAATGGGCGCATTTTGGGCGATAGCTTGAGGGCTTGGCGCGGCATTGAGTTGTCCGGCTTGATTAAAAGCAACTACCGAGCCGGCGGGCCTGGAGATGTTGTTGCCAAAGTCATGGTCGGAATACAATCTGCCTCTCTCGACTTGACCGTTAGAGTAAACGGCTACGCCTTCCGCATACCGGGCGCCGCCAATTTCTACTGATTCTCCGACAGGGATCTCATTGATGCGGGCCAGGGTGGGAGGGTTTTTTCTCTCCGGCGCGCGGAAGACTAATTTTGCTTCGGCCGGGACGCGCGTATTTTTGCCGTCCAGCTCGACGGTGGTTTCTTTAGCCAGCTTTATTTCCGTCCAGTTGCCGGGGGTAACACGCAGATGAGAAACTTGATAGGTAGCGTTGCTAATTTTCACTTCAAAAGGGATATTTTCATTTTTGGCCTTAATTGCGGTCGCCTTGCCCGCGGCGTCATATTCCACGGTGGCCCAGCTGGCCCCGTCTCTTTCAAAATCGGAGGGATCGAGCTTATAATCGCCGATCTTAATTTCCTTTTTGTCGATCAGATTTTGGGTTAAGTTCCCGGATTTGACTTTCCCGTCTGGCTGCAAAAGCAGTCCTTTCTGATCATATTGCCTGCCGTTCACGGTGAGGGAACCGTCCGGATTGACTTTGGCGTTGCGCAGAAAATTTTTGGTCCCTTCGGCGGTTAAATTCTGGGCCGAGGCGAGCTCTGCAGCGGTAAATATTTTTGGTCTGGAAATCGAAACCGAATCTTCGTTGATTGTCGACTCAAGATCGGAAAGAGAGATACTGTCGCTGTTCCCGTCTTTGGCCGCGACGGCGTCGAACTCTTTTGCCATTCCGGCTTTTTCCGCTTCGGATTTGTCGATCTTACCGTCGCCGTTCTTATCCATCTCCTTGAACTTCTGGACAAGAGCCATATTTGACTTCACATATTTTAATGAATCGGACTGGATCGGATTTGCCATTTTTTCTCCTCCTAACAAAAAATCCGCCTTCGGCGGACCTGTTTTTTGGGCTTATTATGATAAAAATGACACGATCAGGAACAGGCAAACTGAAAGGTCATTTGAACGACTCTCTCACCTTTATTATCGGCTTTTTAGGGCCAAAACTTGCATGCAAGCGGCCTTTAAAAATCAATGAAATTTAGCATATATTGAACCGAAACATACTAGGAAAAGGAGTCCAAAAATGCTCGTTCAGGAATGCTCTTATAGGAACACGCCGCCCCAGGGATTGCCGGCCGATTACTATCTCTGGCCGGGAGAAAAAAGGTGCGCCAATAGACCGGACGGAACATCGTCCTGCGCTCCGGCCGAGCCGAAAATGTTGATTGACCCCGCCAAAATCGAATCTTTTAACGGCGATTTATCATTACCGAATTATCAATCTCTGCCGTCCGCTGAAGATAATTTGAAACAATTACTGATAGAAGCCAACCAGCGCCGCCAGATTTTTTGGGACGATCGTGTTTTCAGTGCCATTAGATCGGAAATTGAACTGAATGACCGTCAAGATCTGCACATCGTTTTTGGCACGTCGCACGTGACCGACGGCCAGATCGAATTTTTTAATTCATTTTTAGAGAAAACGGCCGGTATCACGCATCTGGCCCTGGAATACGATGTTTCTTCTCAAGCTCTCATGGATACCATGTTTTTGACCGGGTGGCAGAAATTTCAGTTGGGCAGCGGGGGGGTAATTTCGGACCATGAGAACGATGCAAGAGATCGGACTTTATGGCTGGCTTATGATAATTGTTTCAATACCGTCTTTGCCAATCCGCCCCGAGCCTCGGTCGATGAGATAAAGAAGTTCCTGCCCGACGGTTACTGGTATTCGGCCAAGGAGATATTCGCCGTCGAACGCGTCAGCCAGCGGCTTGATCCCGAAAAACGCGAAGTGGTCGTGTGGGAGTGGGGAGCCGACCATACCCATCGTTTTCCCTTTTACATTCGGAATAAGATGCCCGAGGCGAGGACCGTGACAATAATTGTGAACGGCGGTTCTTATACCGATGGCTATGCTTTTGACCGGGTCGTAAAACAGCTTGGCTGGCTCGATAAATTGTTCGTCTTAAAGCTTGACGGATACCAGTATGATTATGTGCTTCACATACCGACCGAAGGGAGAGTCAAACCCGATGGCCCGGCCCCCGAGGAGGGACTAGCCATTTCCCGCCTGGTAGCTATCCCCACAAAAAAACAACCAGCGAGACCGCTGATGGGGATCAGCACTTTTGTCTCGCTGGCCGTTATGATCAATTATTATCTAAATAATTAGCCGGTTGCGAAGTTGATTTATTAATCCAGGATAATATTAATCGAACCCTTCTTTTCAAACTGGCAATAGCCGCCGTCACCCTGAGGATCGCCCACATAATATTTCCCGCCGGTACCGGTGCAGTTGTCTATCGATTCATAAACCCTATCCGGAATCGGTTGGTCCGGCTGGTCGGCATTAGCATTTGGTTTGGTGCTGTTTGGAGTAAGACAAGCCGTGCTGTTGTCCGGTGACACTTTAACCATTCCGCCTTTGCCGAGACAATCTTTGACGGCGGCATTTCTTCCAGCTTTGTCGACTGATTCCGGGGTGGGGATATCATCCGTACTGATCGTGTTTAGGACCATATTTTCTTTGATCGCCGAAGCGGCCTTGGCCACCGCCCCTGATTTGGCGGCAACGGTCGGCTTCATTCTCAGAGAGATTTTATCTGCCAGATCACCTAATAGACCACCCATTTTATTTACCTCCTTAAGGCAATAGATCCTTTTGAAAGTTTTATCGAAATCGGCGGCGTTAAACTTGCATCTGCCTGCCGGCAGGCAGTTAGATAGAGAGGGGGTTAACAATATAGTATAATAAACCATGCCCAGTCAGACCAACGTGCTTTCCGGCCTCAATCCCGAGCAAATTAAGGCTGTTACCCACAAAAAGGGGCCTCTTTTAATAATCGCCGGGGCAGGCACCGGTAAAACCACGGTCATCACCCGCCGGATCGCCTGGCTGATTGCCGAAAAACTGGCCAAACCCGGGGAAATCCTGGCTTTGACTTTTACCGACAAGGCGGCCAATGAAATGGAAGGGCGGGTCGACCTGCTGGTCCCGTACGGCTACATTGATATTTCTATCTCAACTTTCCATGCTTTTGGCGACAGGGTCCTGCGAGACCATGCCCTTGACCTGGGCTTGCGGCCCGATTACCGGGTCCTTTCCAAACCGGAACAGATGATCTTTTTCCGCGAGCACCTGTTTGATCTGCCGCTCAAGCATTATAAGTCGCTGGGGGATCCGACCAAACACGTGGCCGCCCTGATCGACGTGATCTCCCGCGCGAAGGACGAGGACGTTAGCCCGGAGGAATTCCTGAATTGGGCAGGGAGTGGCAGGGAGAGACAGGGAGGAGCAGGGAGGAGCAGGGGAGAAAAACAACGATATTTGGAAGTGGCAAAAGTTTACAAAAAATATCAGGACCTGAAAATGGAGAAGGGCTATGTCGATTTTGGCGACCAGGTCGATCTCGCGCTCAGGCTTTTCCGCGAACAGAGGTCGGTGCTGAAACAATTTCAGGAGCGATATAAATTTATCCTGGTCGACGAATTCCAGGACACGAATTATGCCCAGTTCGAACTCTTGAAACTGCTGGCCGGGAAAAACGCCAATATTACCGTGGTCGGCGACGACGACCAATCGATCTATAAGTTCCGCGGCGCGGCGATATCGAACATCCTCAATTTTCAAAAAGTTTATCCTAAAAGCCGGCAGGTGGTCCTCAATAGGAATTACCGCTCGACCCGGCTGATCCTTGATGCCGCGCGCCGCCTGATCAAACACAACGACCCGGAGCGCCTGGAAGTGAAAGCCGGGATCGATAAGAAACTTGTTGCTCTGCCGGGTAAAAGGGAGAAAAGAGTGGAGCACCGCCATTTTGATCGGGTCGGTTCCGAAGCCGACTGGGTGGCCAGGACAATAAAGGAAAAATTCGAAGCCGGGCAGTTCCAGCTCAAGGATTTTGCTATCCTGGTCCGCTCCAATGCCGAAGCCGAGCCGTTCCGCCAGTCGCTCAACATCCTCGGTTTGCCCCACCAGTTTTCCGGCGGCGGCGGGCTTTACAGCTTGCCCGAAGTTAAACTGGTCGTTTCTTTTTTGCGGGTGATCGGCGACCCGGCCGATTCCGCGTCGCTTTACTTTCTGGCTTTGTCCGACATTTATCAGCTTGACCCGCTGGAACTCCAAAAGATCAGCACGTTTGCCAAACGGCGGAACTACACGTTACATCACGTTTTTGCGCATTTAGACGAGTCGGGAGTCGGGAGTTCGGAGTTCGGAGTGTTGAATGATATTAAAGAAGAGAGCCGGGCCGTCGTTCGCAAGATCATGGATGATATACAGTATTATTTGGGATTCGCCAAAGAGAGGACGACCGGCGAGGTCCTCTACCAGTTCTTGAAAAGATCGGGCTATCTGGCAAGATTAAACGCGGAACAGACCGAATTGAACGACAACCGCGTGCGCAATGTGGCCGCGTTCTTTGATAAGGTCCGGGAATTCAAAGAGATATCGGAGAACGACCGGGTCTCCGAATTCGTCAAATATATGAATATCCTGAAAGAGGCGGGGGACGATCCCGAATCTTCACAGCCGGACACCGATCTTGATGCCATAAATGTTTTGACCGTCCACAAGGCCAAAGGCCTGGAATTCGGCGTGGTTTTTATGGTCTCTCTTGTGGCGGAAAAATTTCCGGTCAGGGCGAGAAAACAACCGATCGAACTGCCGGCCGGTTTGATCAAGGAAGATATCCCCGCCGGCGATTTTCACCTGATGGAGGAGCGGCGGCTTTTCTACGTCGGCCTGACGAGAGCCAAAAAAGAGCTTTACTTGACTTCGGCCGTTGATTACGGCGGCAAACGCGAGCGCAAGGTCTCGCAGTTCGTGCTGGAAGCGCTCGACGTGTTAAAAGCCGACGTTACGGTCACGAGACAGCCGGCGCTGGCGCAGATCGAGCTATTCGCGCCGGTCGAACCGGCGATCCCCCAGGAAAGAAAACGATCGCCCGATGAAATTATTTCGCTGTCACCGTATCTGATCGACGATTACCTGACCTGCCCGTTAAAATATAAATACGCGCACATTTCGCGCGTGCCGCTTTTGCCCAACCAGCAGATCAACTACGGCTCGGCCTTGCATAAAGCCGTCCAGGCCTTTTTTACGGCCAAAAAAGACGGGAAAAATTTCAGTTTGAAGCAACTGCACGAGACTTTTGCCAATAACTGGTCGGCGGAAGGGTTCATTTCCCGCCAGCACGAAGAGCAAAGGTTCGCCGCCGGACGGGCGGCGCTGAAGCGGTTCTATCAGAACGATAAAAAACGAAAGCGCGTGCCGAAGTATGTTGAAGAAGAGTTCTCTTTTGTCGATGATAAAGTTCAGGTGAAAGGGCGTTGGGATCTGGTGGAAGTGGGGACAAAGGGGCTGGGGACTAAGGGACTAGGGACTGGGGAAGAAAAAATATATATCGTTGATTTTAAGTCGACGGAAGTTAAGGACCAGAAAAAAGCGGACGCGCGGGCCAAAGACAGCCGCCAGTTAGCGATCTACGCGCTGGCTTGGCGCAAGATGTTCGATTCTCTGCCCGACGGTCTGGAACTGTATTTTCTCGATACCGGAATAATCGGCTCGATCAAGCCGGCCGAAAAAGATCTGGTCTCGGTTTGGCAGGATATCAAGAAAGTTGCCGACGGCATCCGAGCGGGGAACTATCGTGCCACGCCCAACTATCGGGCCTGCGATTATTGTCCATATAACGAGGTTTGTCCGGAGTCGGCCGTTTAAGACCCCTCACCCGCTGGCATTTAACCGGCCCCCCTCTCCCAGAGGGAGAGGGGAAAAACTAATTAATCGGCAGGAGAGGTGTCTCTTCTTTTTCGGTCAGCGAATCGAGTTTGTCGTTGAACTTGATCATTCTCTTTTCGGCATCATCATATTTGGTGACAGAATCTTTCAAATGCTTGCCCATGACGGTAAAATCGGTCATCACCCGCTCAAAATCCCCTTCCAGCCGCGCCAGGTTCTTTAATATCTCCTGAGCCTGCTCTTCGACGCGCAGGCCGCGCAGGCCGAACAGGATGGTCTGCAGGTAGCCGTAAAAAGAGTTCGGCGAGACGGGGATGATCTTGTTCTTGGTGGCATAACGGAAAACACTGTCTTCGTCGCCCAGGTCTTCGTCCTTGATGATTATTTCATAATAAACATTTTCCGCCATGACGTACATCAGGGCGAAATCGAAAGTGCCTTCATCCGGCAGGATATACTTGCGTTTGATGTCATCGATGTGTTTTTTCACGTCCCGCACGAATTGCTTTTTAGCGGTGAGACGTGCAGCGTCGTCCTTGGCTTCCACGACGCGCTTGAAATTTTCCAGCGGGAATTTGGAGTCGACCGGCACCATCCCGCCCTTGAGCTTGATCACCGCGTCCACTTTTTCTCCGCTCTTAAAGCGGTACTGCTCCTCATAATGGTTGGGCGGCAGGACCTGCTTTAACAGATCGCCCAGGAACAGCTCTCCCATGCCGCCCCGCAGTTTGGGCGCCCGCAGGATATCCTGGAGCGAGGAGATGTCCTTGGCGGTTTCCTGGACCTGTTTGGTCGTTTCGTGCACCTCGCCGAGCTTCCGGTGAACGTCGCCGATCACTTTGGCCGCGTTGTCGAGGCGGGTGTTAACGCTTTTGTTGACGTCCTGAAGCGTCTGCGTAAAGTCGGTGTTAACTTTTTGGAGAATCGTTTGATTGTCCGAGTAAAGACGGGTGATGGAACCTCGGATCTCTTCCATCTGCTTTTGCAGCAGGTCGGTTGATTTATCGGTTTGCGGCGCCCGGCCGAGGGCATTGATCTTCAGCAGCAGAAAACCGACAACTAATAAAGTTATGACGGAAACGATGATCGCCAGGATTTCCATAACTTAAATTATAACAGATTCGATGATATAATAAAACTCTGACGGAAAAATTAAAGGAGATAAAATGGACAACATAACTTTTGACGATTTCAAGAAACTGGACCTGCGAGTGGGGGAGATCAAGACGGTCGAAGAGATCGCCGGCGCGGACAAGCTTTACAAACTGAGCGTCGACCTGGGCGGCGAAACAAGGGAACTCGTCGCCGGCATCAAAATGTTTTATGACAAAGAGTCGCTGATCGGCAAAAAGATAGTGGTCTTGACCAATCTGGAGCCCAGGACGATACGCGGGGTCGTGTCGCACGGCATGCTGCTGGCCGCGTCAAACGAAGACAAAAGCAACCTGACCATTATTTCCATAGAAAAAGATATTATTAACGGCGCAAAAGTTTCTTGATTTACCGTTAATAATCCAGCTAGATCACAAAATATATTTTCTTTATATTTTCTGATTGACTTCTACACAACGACAGCATATAATTTTCCCAACATGACTGACCGCATTTTTGAGATCGGTGGCGCCGGTTTAGAGTCGACTGACCAGCGGGTCAGAAAGCTCATGGACAACCTGACCTATTCCGAAGTGCCCGGCTACAAAAAATCCGAAGCGGTGATCAGCGGTTTTCCTCTTCAACTTGAGAACGCCTCGCAAAAAATTGCCGCCGTCAAACCGCAGGTCGAAGGGACTTTTTACAGCAATATTGCCGGGGCACTGATCAAGACCAACGGCAAGCTCGACCTGGCCCTGGGTTCCGACGACAGTTTTTTTGTGATCGCCGGGCCGTGGGGTGAGGGTTACACCCGCGACGGCCGGTTCCGTCTGGACAAGGACGGCCGGGTCCTGACCGTGGCCGGCAGTTTCCCGGTCATGGGACAAGCCGGGCCGCTGGTCGTCTCGCCGGGAGCGGACGTTGAGTTCACCCAGGCCGGCGAAGTCAAAGTTGACGGCCTGCTGGTCGACCGCTTGAGGGTGGTTCAGCCCGAGGTCAAAGAATCGATCGATTCCTTGAACGGCAGCATCTTTAAAAAGCGGGATACTTTTTCCGTGATCAGGGAAGTCGACAACCCGAGAGTGATCCAGGGCTATGTTGAAAGTTCGAACGTCAATGTCGTTGATCAAATGATGGAGATGATCTATCTCGAGCGGATCTACAGCATCGACTCAAAGATCGTCTCGACCCGGGACGCCAATCTGACCAAGGCGATGGGGATGGCGGGGCCGGCGCAATGATCTTGGATCAAGTTAAAGGAGGCGCTTAAAAATGTTTCAACCGTTATATGTCGCGGCGACAGGCCTTTCATCCATGCAGGACGAAATTTTGGAGATCACCAACAATCTGGCCAACGCTAAGACCGTAGCTTTCAAAAAAGGCCGCTCCGAAATGGAAAGCCTCTTCTTCGTTGAAAAAAGCTTTAAAGACACTCTTTATGCCGCGATGTCGGGCAGCGACACCCCGCCAGTCAACGTCGAATACGGCACCGGCGTGCGGGTCGCTTCGACGCCGAAGGATTTTACCCAGGGGACGATCGAGACCACCAACAACCCTTTGGACGTCGCCATCCAGGGCGAAGGTTTTTTTAAGCTGAAAATGCGCGACGGCACTTTCGCCTACAGCCGGGCCGGCAATTTCCACATCGATGACGCCGGCAACCTGGCCGATCCCAACGGCGGCATCCTTGAGCCGTCGATCGTTTTCCCTCAAGGGACGACCTCGGTCACCATCCAGCAGGATGGAACGATCTTTGCTTCGATCAACAACGCCACCTCGCTGACGGAGATCGGCCAGATCACGCTGTCCCGTTTTACCAACCCGGCGGGGCTTAAATCGCTGGGCCAAAACCTTTATCAGGCCGCGCCCGCTTCGGGTGACGAGTCGATCGGCACGGCAACTCAGAGCGGTTTCGGCTCGCTAAATCAATTTTCGCTGGAGCAGAGCAACGTCGATGTTATCTCGGAAATGATGCGGATGGTAACGATCCAGCGGGTCTTTGACACGGTTACTAAAGCGGTGGCGAGCTACGAAGGAATGCTGGCGTCGCTGGATAAGATGAAGCAATAATGAATTGGTGGTTGGGTGGATAGGTGGTTAGATTGATGGCGAAAAAAATATTTATAATTTTAATATTCATTAATTTGACATTGGTCATTGGACATTTGTCATTTCAGCCGTCTTACGCGCTGGATAACCCGGAGCAGAAGGTCACTGACACGATCAAAAATTATATCGTGGCCAAATATCCCGATTGGTCAAAGGACGAGATCCGCCTGACCTATAAGACAGCCGAAAACATTTTTT
>JAQUOB010000023.1 GCA_028717325.1 Candidatus Margulisiibacteriota bacterium | reverse complement strand
TGGGCCAGCGGGATTTTTGCTTCGGGCATGCCTACGAATTCCGCGACCTGCATGGCCGAATTGGCGACGACCAGCGCCAGCGGGTCGGCGTTGCCGACATCTTCGGCCGCGCAGATGACGATCCGCCGGGCGATGAAGCGGGGGTCTTCTCCGGCATAGATCATCTTGGCCAGGTAATAGAGGGCGGCATCGGGGTCGGAGCCGCGCATCGATTTGATGAAAGCGGAGATGGTGTCATAGTGCTGGTCGCCTTTTTTGTCGTAAACGACCGCTTTTTTCTGGATCGATTCTTCAGCGACTTTTAAAGTGAAATTGATAAAACCTTTTTTGTCCGGCCCGGTCGAGAGTATACCCAGCTCAAGCGCCGAGAGCGCGCGCCGGGCATCGCCGTCAGAGAGTTTGGCCAGATGCTCAAGCGCCTCTTCGTCCATTTTGATCTTGAGGCCGCCGAAACCTCGCTCTTTATCGCCAACGGCATTTTTGATGATCATTTTTAAGTTCTCGAGCGTCAGCGGTTTGAGCTCGAAGATCTGCGAGCGGGAGACGAGCGCGGAATTAACGTAAAAAAAAGGATTTTCGGTGGTCGCCCCGATGAGGATCAGGTTGCCTTCCTCGACGTCGGGGAGCAGGGCGTCCTGCTGGAGCTTGTTGAAGCGATGGATCTCATCGAGGAACAGGATCGTCTTGACCTGGTGATGCTTGATCCGTTCTTTGGCTTCCAGGCTGGCCCGGCGGACGTCGTCGACTTTGGCGACTGAGGCGTTCAGCCACTCAAAATGGCCTTTAGTCGAACCCGCGATCACGCGCGCGATGACCGTTTTGCCCGTTCCCGGCGGCCCGTATAAAATGACCGAAGTAACTTTGTCGGTCTCGATCAGCCGGCGCAGGAGCTTGCCCCGGCCCAGGATGGCGTCCTGTCCCACGATCTCATCGAGATTGCGGGGTGCCATGCGGTAGGGAAGAGGGGCGTTCTTTTCTTTGTATTCCTTATCGTTAGCGTCAAAGAGGTCCACATCGATATTATATCATAAAAACGGGAAAAACTTTGGACACCGATGACCGGAAAAAACCGCTTTGCTTTTAGTAGCGCCAGGGTATATAATTTTTTTATGGCGAAAACAAAATATTTTGTGCTTTTTGCGTCATTTTTCTTTCTGGCCGCGGCGGTTATTTCCATTGCTTACGCCGCCGCCGATAAGAAAACGGAAAAATCATACGTTGAAATAAGTTCGCCGGCCGACCGCTCGATCGTTTATGTCGACAACGTGACGCTTAAGGGCAAGATCATAGACGGCAATGTCAAGAAGCTCATGGTCCAGGGCAATGAAGCGGAGATCGGCGCGGACGGCAGTTTTGCGGCGACCGCCAGCCTGTCGGCCGGAAAAAATTCGGTCCGGATCAGGGGCGTCGATAAGAACGGCAAATTGTTAAGCCCGACCTATGTTCGCGTCCTGCGCCTGGTTTATTTCGGCGACGTGCCGGTCGATTATTGGGCGAGAAGCAATGTCGAACAGCTGGCTACGCTGGGCATACTGACCGGCTATCCCGACGGCACTTTCCGGCCGGACGCTTCGATCAACCGGGCGGAACTCGCGACGATCCTGGCTAAGCTTAAATCACCCGGCGGTCAGAAAGTTGAGATCTCGTCGTTTCCCGACGTGCCGGCCGACTACTGGGCGGAGCCGTATATCGAGGCGGCCGTCAAAGCCAAGCTGGTCACCGGCTACCCGGACGAAACTTTTCGTCCGACCGTGCCGATCGACCGGGTCGACGCGATCGTGGTGCTGACCAGGTTCGCGGACCTGCCGGAAACGTACAATTTGACGACGTTCTATAAGGATATCCTGCCTCAGCACTGGGCGGTCAGCCTGATCTCCGCCGCCCGGGCGGCCGGTTTTCTCGATTACATTAAAGGGGACATGTTCGAACCGGCCAGGTTATTTACGCGCGGCGAGACCTGCTGGGTGCTCTCGCGCACCAAATATGTCGAAGCCAAGATCAAAGACCTGATGGACTTTGAAAAGGGCTACGAAAAGTAGCGCTTATTTTCTTTCGACCGAGATCGTGCATTCGGTAACCAGTGCCGCGATCGCCCCGACGGCCGCTAATATTGGGGCGATGACTGCGCCGATCACGCCAAGAGTCAGCGGGAACGACATGATAACGTTGCCGTTCTTGTCCTTGATCGTGATCTTTCTGACATTGCCTTCTTTGATCAGTTCGTTGATCTTCTTTTTTAATTCCTCGCCGCGAACCTTGAACTCTTCGTTCATATCTGCCATTTTATACCTCCTTGTTCGTGTTTTTCCAAAATAAATTTTACACTATTAATTTGATAAATGGTAGTTTATAATTGCCCTATGAGCCGGAATCAGATTGTCAGGACCGTTACTCTGCTTTTGTTTTGCCTGTTTTTGTATCTGGTCAGGGGAGCGCTGTTTCCCATTGTCCTGGCCGTCATTCTTTATTACGTTCTTAATCCGCTGGCCGACCGGCTGTCCGATAAATGGCCGAAAGGAGCGGGCCTTAACCGCGACCTGGCGATCGTCATCTCTTTTGCTCTGCTGATCCTGTTGGTTTTTCTCGTCCTGCAATACATAATACCGCCCTTTGTCCGTGAGTTCAGGCAGCTGGCAGGCAACGCGCCCCAATATATCTCACAGCTGAGAGTCCAGTATGAGTCACTGCAGCGCTGGGAGGCGGGCATCTTTCTCCCGCCGGCGATCAGTGACCTGGTCGGAACGATCTTGCGGAGCATTTTTAATTATTTTGCCGCGGCCTTCCAGCAGGGCATGAGCAGTTTGTTCGGTCTGCTGTCCCGGGCGATCTATTTTGTCATTACGCCGATCGTTACTTATTTTCTGCTGAAAGATGACAGGAACATCGCCAAAGGCGCGGTCGAGATGCTGCCGCGCGGACATCGAGATGTCGCGTTCCGGGTAATCGTCAAGATCGATGACGTTATAAGGAATTATGTGGTCGGCCAGGCCATTCTTTGCACGGCGGTCGGCCTCATGTGCGGGCTCGGCACGTTCCTGCTCGGGGTGAAATTTGCCCTGATCCTCGGTATCGTGGCGGGGATCGCCCAGTTGATCCCCAATATCGGGCCGCTGATCGCGACGATCCCCGCGCTGGTCGTTGCGGCGCTGTCATCGACCTGGCTGGCCGGGTCGGTCCTCATCCTCTATCTGGCCGTGAACGCGGTCACGATCGGCGTCCTCGCCCCAAAAATTCTCGGCGACAAGCTGAACCTTCATCCAATGACCGTCGTCATCTCGATCATCGTGTTCGGGGAGCTGATGGGGGTCTGGGGCTTTTTCTTTGCCGCGCCGATCGTGGCGACGCTCAAGATACTGTATCTGGAATTGAGAAACCCCTAAAGTATTTCATTTTCGGCTGTATTGTCCTGAATTGAAGGTGATATAATAAACCGCTGATAAAAAGCAAAAGGAGTTGTTATGGCAATAAAAGAAGAACTGGTAAAGATGTTGAATCAGGCGCTCGAATTGGAGCACGCGGCCCGGATCCAGTACCTGGCGCACGCGGAATTGATAAAAGGGCAAACCGCCGAGAAAATAATCGAACGGTTAAAAGAGATCGCTTCGGACGAGCAAAAACATGAAGGGATTTTCCGGGAGCTGATCGGCAATTATCTTAACGGGGAACCGGTCATGACCCTGGCCCCGACCCACCGGGCCAATGAGACCGTCGCGATCCTCGAAGTAAATCTGAAAGGCGAAAAAGACGCGATCGATTATTATAAACAGATCTACCAGAAAGTGACCGACAACAAAAAAGAGCTCCCCTATGAGTTCGAGACCCTGGAGCACCAGATCAGGCACGTGATCATTGACGAGCAGGAGCATGTAACGGAACTCTCTCTTCTTCTGGGCTTATAATCGGCAGTCTGATCCGGGTTGCTTTAAAAGGTGCAGACGAAGTCGAAAGCGATCGCGTCAAGGGCGTCCGTATTTGCCCCGCTTAATGTCCTTTGATAAGCCAGGAGCAGCTGGACCGCGTCATTCGACCAGCCGAGGCCCGGCGCAATCGTTAAGGAGTTGAGGCCTGAGTTTGGTATCTCGGCTCCGTCTTGCCGCCGATTCCTCTGCGCCAGGCCGTTGGCCTCAAGCATAAGATTGAAGCCTCCCGGTAAAAAATATTCCAGGCCGAGATCGTAATTCAGGTATTGGCCGTACAATATTTTGACCCCGTCGACCTGGGTTTCCAGGGGAAGATTGTAAACCGCGTCCAGATGCAACAGGAACGGCCTCATTTTTTTTGTCATGATCAGCCCGTAGCCATGGTCCCAGGAGCCGGTCCCCATCAGGTCCGTCCCCAGTTTAGCGGGGTCCGCGTGCTGGTAATTGCCGGTGGGCACCTTAACTTGGGCCAGGGCCGTTAAGTGGGGGAGCCGGCCGTCTTCCTCGATTATACAGTAGCGCAAGAATAGTGTACTGTCGCCCGGCCCGCTTGTTTGAGCGGCTGAATTGCCCTGAATCATGTAATTTTGCTGGTAGGTCGCCTGTCCGTCTATTTCCAGGCGATCGGTGAACCCGTATTGCGCGAACAACTGCTCCTGATACTGATATTTTTGGTCCCTGGCAGGCAAGGGGTTATAACCCCCTCCTTGGTCGAATGTCCCGCGCGCTTTGTTATAAAAGAAAAAGGGCTGGATTATCAACTTGCCTTGGACGCAAAGAGGGGCGGTCCAGGTGATAAGCGGACCGGCGGAAGAGGGAGGCCACTCATCATGGTTTTGAGCGAGAATTTTATCTACTTGAGTAAGCGATATGAAGCCTATTATAGTTAAGATCAGTAATATTCTCATAGCTATTAATTGGCATCGCGCTTCTGACCTCCTCTGTAATCCCGTAAGGCAACTTCCAGGATCGACCCCGGCATCAAAATATTTTCCCTGTTGACAATTGATGAGGAAAGGAGTAGTATTAGGCATGCCTAAATTATAGATCAGGTGGAGGTAAAAATCAAATGATATTAAAGACTAAGGAGGATTACCTGGAAATAATTTTCCACCTCGAATCTGAAGGGAAAAAGGCCGCAACCAATGAGATCGCCTCGCATCTCAAGATCTCCAGCGCCTCCGTTTCCGAGCATTTGCGGAAGCTTGCTAAGGAAGGCCTCATTAGTTATCAGCCTTATAAGGAAATAGCGCTGACCGCGAAGGGGAAAAAGATTGCGGTGGATGTGGTGCGGCGCCACCGGCTGACCGAAAGATTCCTGACTGATAAGTTGGGCATCAAATGGGAAGAAGCCCACGGCGAAGCCCACAAGCTGGAGCACGACATCTCCAAGGTTGTAGGTGACAAGATGTACAAGATGTTGGGCGAGCCGGAGACCTGTCCGCACGGCAATCCTGTCCCCGACGCAAACGGCCGCATCAAAGAGGAGCCCTCCCAGCCGCTGGTCGATTTTGACAAGGATGACAAACTGCGCATAGTGAAGATAACCGATGAGGAGCCAAAACTACTTTGCTACCTGGCGACACTCGGCCTGATGCCGAAGACCCAAATCAAAGTGGAGCAGGTGGCTCCTTTCAATGGCCCGATCATGGTCAAGGTTGGCAGTGCGGTTTACGCGCTGGGCCGGAAGATCGCGGAAGCGATCTGGGTGAGGAAAGTATAATGAAGATGCCTAGTTGTCATTCCGAATTAAATAAGATCAGCCGGGAGTCTAAATTCGTGATCGCTCTGGCGGGCAATCCTAATGTCGGCAAATCCACTATCTTCAACCAGCTGACGGGGCTCGGAGCGGTGACCGCGAATTATCCGGGTAAGACCGTTGCCTTGAACATGGGGACCGCCGAATATAAAGGAACGAAGATCGGCATAGTCGATCTGCCTGGGACCTATTCGCTTGGTTCTGTTTCCGACGATCAGTTGGTGGCCAGACGCGAGATATTGGAAGGCGCGGCCGAAATTATCGTTTCCATTCTTGACGCGACGAACCTTGAGCGCAATCTCTATATGGTGCTGCAGCTGCTTGATCTGGGTTATCCGGTCATCGTGGCGCTTAATTTATCCGATCTGGCGGCCCAAAAGAATATCTGCATCGATTCCCAAGAACTTTCCCGGATACTCGGTGTCCCGGTGATCCCGGTGGTCGGAACAACGGGGGAGGGCATTGAGCAGGTGATCAAGACCTGCTTGGCTGTCCACGAGGGAAAGCTTAAGCTTACGCCCAACCCTCCTAAGTACGGCAAGGATATAGAATCATACATCGAGTTGCTGGCGTCCCGCATCAAAGAGTGCGTTAAGAAGAATCCATATGGATTATCGTCCCGCGCGCTGGCCACTCTGCTTTTAGAAGAGGACGAGGAATTCACGGCGCGCCTTACCTCCGAAAAAGAGTGCGAAGAGGTCTTAAAGACGCTTAAAGAGATATCGGCCGATATAGAGCGGACCCACGGCGAGCGAGCTTCCTTACGATTCGTGCGCGAACGCCACGGCCTGGAAGGGTCGATCGTGGACCGGGTCGAGACTCTGGGGGTCTGCAAAATATCATTGTCTGACAGATTGTGGCGCTTGACCATTGAACCGGTAACGGGAATCCCCATACTACTGTTTGGCTTAGTGGCGGTCTTTGTCACGATGTATTACGTTGGAGGGTTTCTCTCGAACGTTTTTGAATTTTCCTGGGGTGTGTTCGTATCTCCGCACATCAACGCATTGTTTTATGGTCTGCTCGGCCATAACGCCTTGTCCAGGACGCTTTTGTGGGGGTTTGATGCCGGTATCAAGGCTGCGTTGTCGGTGGGCATACCCTTTGTCATGACGTTTTACATTATTTTGGCGTTCCTTGAGGATACCGGATATTTGAATTCGATCGCCTTTTTGACGGACAGCCTGATGCATAAATTAGGTCTGCATGGCCGGGCGATAATCCCGATAATTGCCGGGGCAGGCTGCAACGTTCCGGCGATAATCGGCACAAGGGTCTTGACCACCAAGCGAGAAAAAATTATCGCCTGTACTTTAATAATACTGACGCCTTGCAGCGCGAGGACGGCGGTAATAATGGGAGCGGTGGCCTTCTTCGTCGGCTGGCAATACGCCGTGGCGATCTACGCGATCGACTTTGTCGTTGGAATAGTTGTCGGCCGGACCATGGCGGTTCTTCTCCCCGGGGAATCCTCCGGGCTCGTTATGGAGATGTTCCCGTTCAGGGCGCCGAAACTCACACATATATTGAAAAAGACCTGGTACCGGGTGAAGGAGTTTGTCCTGATCGCCCTGCCGATAATAGCCGTCGGGAGCCTTGTGATGGGTACTCTTTATGAAACTAAATATATGTGGGTATTGACTAATCCTATGAGTTTGATAATTGAGAACTGGTTGGGGCTGCCGGCTGTGGCGGGGATATGTCTCCTGTTCGGGATCTTAAGGAAAGAGCTCGCGCTCGAGCTGCTGCTGGCGCTCGCGATCATTAAGTATGGTCCCAACATTCACAATCTTCTTTCCTTTATGACTAAACAGCAGCTTTTTATCTTTGCGCTGGTGACCACACTTTATTTCCCTTGTGCCGCCGCCCTGACCGTGCTCGTTAAGGAATTGGGGTGGAAGGTTTCGATCGCTATTGTCATCTTTACTGTTGTTCTCGCCGTTGTTGTAGGCGGCTTTGCCAATATGTTTCTTAACGTAGTCAAAATATTTTAAGAATATCAGAATCGCGCTTGAACTTTTCTGATCGACCTCGTCCGGTTTTTTTATTGCACCACTTTGGAGACGACCAGCCGCCACTCAACCCCGTGCAGTGAGATCGTCGTCCACTCGGTCGCTTTCTTGACGGGCGCGCCCGACAGGCCGACCGGGAAGGAATAGGTCCCGGCGCCGCCTGTTTCAGCGGCGATCTTTTTCGCCAGCTCGAGCAGGTCCGGATAGTTCTGATAGACAGGGTCGGAAAAGGTCATCTTGCCGATCTGTAAAATGTCCCGGTCATAGATGACGCGGCCGTCCTTCTGGATCGCGAGCGCCTCGACCGAGGGCAGGCCGGCGATATAAGGTTTGGTAATGTTACCGATCAACGCGTCGGGCTTAAAAACCAGGCTGACATACCCGATCGTTTGCCCTTTGAGATTGATCACGGGATAGATGAGCGAAACGGCGTAAAACCCTTCGACGGTCTTGAACATGCCGCTCATGACCGGCTGACCGGTCCTTTTCACTTCCATAAAATGGGGCTGTTCGTTGATCCGCTCGCCTTCGGAGCTTTTATAGCGGGCCGGCCGGATGGTCATCAGGTGACCCTCGGGGTCCACGGTGGCGACGTCGACGATGGCGGAATGATCGTCATAGATCTTTTGCAGTATACCGGCCGAGGCGTCGAACAGGCCGACCGTCCCAAGCTGCTGCGCCGCCCGGGCCAGGTCGGAGTCCATGGCATTAAGTTCCGCCGCTATTTGATTCTGCAGATCGACGACGCCCGGCAGATGGGGCGCCACGCTCATGGCCAGGGACCGGGCGGAAAGCAAAACCAGTACCAGGAATAAAGCCGGGAATATTTTTTTCATAGCATAAGTATTTTACATCGAATCGATCGAAAATCAAACGCTTATTTAAGGGGGGTAAACTTGAGCGCGACGCCGTTGATGCAATAACGCTTGTGGGTTGGGGGCGGACCGTCATCAAAGACGTGGCCGAGATGCGCGCCGCAGCGCGCGCACCGCACCTCCGTCCGGCGCCGGTCCAGCGAATTATCTTCGAAATATTTGACGTTGAGCTCGGAAACCGGCTCATAATAGCTGGGCCAGCCGGTACCCGATTCAAATTTGGTCGCGGCCTGGAAGAGATCGGTGCCGCAGCGCACACAGCGGTAGAGGCCCGCCTCTTTGATCTCTTCATAGGTGCAGGTGAACGGCCGCTCGGTCCCCTGTCTGGTCGTGACTTCGTATTGCGCCGGGGTTAAGAGCTTTTTCCATTCTTCATCGGTTTTCTCGATCCGGTCGACCAGAGTTGTTTGGCCGAGCCGGACATCGTATATTTCGATCTTGTGGCCGTGAGGATCATCAATTGCTTTCATGATTGCTGCCGCCTTGGCCGGTGGGCTATCTTCTCCGGCGGGAGCCCTGCTGGAAGAGGCGATGGCGCGGCGGTTGGTGGTGGGTCCTCGAAACTTCAAAACCGGCCGACTGGAACTCCGGGTGTTTGGCGATGGGCAGCGGACTGCGCATCAGTTTTTCGATACTGCCGACTTCGGCGCGCTGGTCGGGAGTGGCAAAGGAGATGGCGTGGCCTTCGTGCCCGGCCCGGGCGGTGCGGCCGATCCGGTGCACGTAATTTTCGGCGTCGTCGGGCAGGTCGTAGTTGATGACCAGTTCGATCCCTTTGACGTCGATGCCCCGGGCGGCGATGTCGGTTGCCACCAGGATCCGGTATTTGCCGGCCTTAAAGCCCTCGAGGGCTTCACGCCTCTGCGCGAGCGACCGGTCGGAATGGATCTCGGCCGCCGAATAGCCCATCGAGCGCAGGCCGCGGGCGATGCGCGAAGCGCCTCTTTTTGTTCTGGAAAACAAAAGGACCGTGCCCCGGTACTGGTCAAGCAGTTTGCCGAGCAGTTGGGCCTTTTCTTCTTTTTTAATAATGAACAGCTCTTGCAGGATGTGCTCGGCCGCAGTACCGGATGGAGCAACTTCGACATTGACCGGCAGTTTCATGTGGGCGGCGGCGATCCGGACGATCTTTTCCGGGATGGTTGCCGAGAAAAGCATGGTCTGCCTGTCCGGGGACAGATAGCGCATGATGCGGTCGATCTGCGGCGCGAAGCCCATGTCGAGCATGCGGTCGGCTTCGTCCAGCACCAGTATCTTGACGTCATCGATCCGCAGGGTGCTCTGGCCGAGGTGATCGATCAGCCGGCCCGGCGTGGCGATGATGACGCGCGGGTTCCGGCGCAGGGCCTGGATCTGGATGTGCATGGAGGCTCCGCCGATAATGACCGCAGTACGCATGCCGAACGAAGAGCCGACCTTGTTGATCGCTTCCTCGACCTGAAGGGCCAGTTCGCGAGTGGGCACCAAAACCAGCCCGCGGCCCTGGATCGAGGCCAACCGCTGGATCATGGGAATGCCGAAAGCCAGTGTCTTGCCCGTGCCGGTCTGGGCGACACCGATCACGTCCTTGCCTTCGATGGCGACCGGGATCGCTTTGAACTGGATCGGGGTCGGGGTCTTGAACTTCATCTGTTCAAGCAGATCGAGGATCTTAGGCGCGATACCGAGGCCGTAGAAAGTGTTGTTGTTCTGGTTCAGTTGGTTCATATTTATATATTATAGCACGGAAAAGATGAAAAATTGATGATGGCTGGAGATCGCCGGACTTCAAGGCCTATAAGAATAAGAAACTTCGACGGTCAAAGAACAGCCAAATGGACCCGGCGCCGTTATTTTTATCAGGTCGGCGCCGGCCGGCAGCTCCGATCTTGAGAAATTAATTTGTCTGTCAATAAAGAGGCTTGAGCCGCTATTGGTCGGAATGGAGAAAAAGCCGAGCGTTTTTTGATCGTTTTGCCAATTGCGGACACCGACGGCGATCTCAAGTTTTTCTTTATTTTGGTCGTATTCGTTGATCGTGCCCCTTAGTCTGACCATAAGAGTATTGGCGCCGGACGGCATTTTACCCGCGTATAAAATTAAATTGACGCCGCTGTTCGGCGTCAGCGCGTGAAGATAATATTTTTGTGTAGCCTCGCCGATAAAAAGGGTGGCTGCGTTGCCGCCCTGGACCGAGATGAGGTGGGGTGCCTTGGGCGGCGTGCTGCGGAAGCAGGAGAGGGCGGAAAGCCCCAGCACGGCGGCCAGCCTAAGGGTGCTCGACCGAATTGCAAAACTTTTCATATGCATATATCGTGAACGCCCGGGAAAATTTCACTGTTTGACAGAAAAATGCTTCACGTGGTATAATATATATTATATGAATAAAAATGAAAGGGCGGAAGTGGGCCGGTTCGATGACGTCATGCAGGTTCTGACGAAAACGTTCCATTCGGGCTGTTCGTATCTTGCCGGGCTGGACATCACCATCCAGCAGTTCATCGTCATGAACCTGATCGAACGCCGGGCGGAGCCCAAAATGACCGACCTGGCCGACGAACTCAAAGTTACCCTGGGCAACATGACCGCCATGGCCGACCGTTTGATCAAGTTGAAGTATATTATAAGAAAAGCCGACGCGGCCGACCGCCGGGTCGTCCGGGTCCAGCTGACGCACAAGGGTGGAGAGCTGATCAAAAAGGCGAAAGAGAGAAAAAGAAAAGATCTGGAGCTGATCCTGGCCAAAATTTCGCATGAGGACAGGGACCACCTGTTCAAGATCATGGAGAAATTGGTCGTTGCCATCAAAAAAGATGAGGAGGCATCTCTCGACTCCGCTCGAGATAAAGGGGGAAAATTAGGATGAATTTGAGAAGAATATTGTGGGCCGTTGTGATCCTGATCGTATTATTGTCGGCTTTCAGGATAATCAGCAAGGTCACCACCAAAAAAGTCCAGGCCGAACGGGTTTTTTCGGTCGTGGTCGAGACGCCGAAGACGGGCAATATCGAATATAAAGTCACCCTGACCGGCG
>JAQUOB010000022.1:1943-11967 GCA_028717325.1 Candidatus Margulisiibacteriota bacterium | reverse complement strand
AACGGGATGGTCAAAGAGCAGCTTAGGGAGCCGTACGAAACGGCACGGAAACTCTTTCGAGAGAAGATAGAAAAAATCGTGATCAAGCGCGGCGCTAAGCCAGAAGATATTACCGCGCTCTTTTTTCAATTGGACGAGGCGCGGCTTTCGCTTCATGATTTTTCCTCAAAGATCGAAGTCGTTTATCGGCCGCAGGCACCAGAACAGATCCTGCCCGCCGTTGCACAGGCCGCTCCTGCTCCTCAACCCAGTGTGCCTCAGCCTAATGTCGAGAAACTGATCCCTGCCGCCGCTCAACCGGCTAAACCTTCCGTTCCAGAAGTGAAGCCAGCGCCGGTCGCTCCCAAGCCGAAAACTTTAACGCCGACTGAATTGTTCTTGGCAGGCAAAAGATTGTACAGGGAAGGGCTCGCCTTCGAAAGCTGGCAGGCCATACATAAAGAGGCCGAAGAGTGGACAGCGCTGGCTAAAACTGAAATAGAAAGATACAAGGATCAAATCGGACCGAATGGTAGGGGCTGGACACAAGACTTGCTTGCAGGGCGGGACACTTTTTGCAAATTGGCCGAAACTATAAGCAAATTTCAGCGAGAGATCGGATTGCCGGTCGAAGAGATCGAAATTCCGCATTATCAAGGAGGGAGTGTTGAACATCTGCCAAAAACGGCAAACCATGCCCCACACGCTCAAGCCAAACCGGATCGACATGCCCCGGATGCGTTTCCGCGACCAAGGGAAGGTTTCCTCGACGGACTTCGCATAACCGTTGAAGGGTTTATAGGCAACTATGTTCGCTTCGGTGGAGAAAAAAGAAAGGAATTTGTGCCTATTCATCTTTCTCATTCCGATCGGTTGGAATGGAGCCCCGTCATTGATACGGGGATTGTATTAAATCATCAGCATCGTGCCCTTAAGATCCATTGCACTAAAGATTTTCTCGAAAGCACCGCGCCTCTTTTATTAAAAGCGATTGCCGACGGGCAAAACTTTATTTTTGATATGCATTATTATTTGAGTCCTGAAGAGGAGCTTGTTTGCGCCCAACAACACATTGGGTCATATACGCCTCGGGGAGTTATGCCCTCCGGAACATTTAAATCATTGAGAGAACAATACAATGATGCGTTCGGGCATTTCCCTTTCCGTTTAACCATCGAAGGTTTTTCGCAGAAATGGACGGTCAGGGATTTAATTGAAGCTATGGCAAAAAGACATCTGCAGGCGGTTGGGATTGAAAAAGAGCCAGAAACAGCGGTAAATCAATCAGCAAAACCGCCGCGCCCGCTTAGCTGCGATAGGCTGTACTATTTGAGGGAGACCTGCGCGAAAATCTTTGAGATCTGGCACTCACCTGATCCTAATCTTGGCGAGTTTAACGGTCCTGAAAGAAAAACACGAATAACCTCTTTGGCTGGCGAAGATATTAGGCCTTGGCTGAAACACCTTGATTCGGGTGGCGTAGCCGCGCTGACGGCTGCATATCCAGATGAATATCAGGAGAGATTGAGAATCACGCGTAATCCGGATTATTATCCTAATTTAATCAAAGCCACATTGTATATTTTGGATCGGGTTTATAAAAAAACTTAGAAGGAGATAATTTATGAGCTTAGGCATAAGAATCAAGCACATGATGGAACAAGGAGCCACTCGCGTTAGAGCTATCGAGAGGCGCGGCACCGCCCCTGCTTCTTATCGAGCGGAAGTTACTGATATTGTTGTGAAAACCGGAGCTGTTTTAGCCAAATTTATCGATCATGTCGCCGGGTATTCGAGTTCGGATCTTTTCGCTCTTTCCCGCCCTATCCCTCCCGACTTGCGGATCGGCGACATTATCAATGTCGAAATTAAAAGAACTCGAGGGCTGGAAGGCCAAGTTTTTCTCTGCCGAGGAAAAATCGAGTCAACCTCGCCAAAACTGCCGGAACAGACGAAACCCGAACCGACCGCCACCGAAATGAAGTTTAATTCTCCGGATGAGCTATTATCGGCAGGAAAAAACCTGTATAAAAAAGGGCCCGCTCGCGGCAGTTTGCCGGCCGTACAAAAAGAGGCCGAAAAATGGCTCGCTCTGGCAAAGGCCGAAGTAGAAAACTACAAGGCCAAGATCGGACAGGACTGGACGCCGGAACTGATCGCGCAACGGGACACATTTTGCAAATTAGCCAAGATCATAAATAATTTTCAACTGGCGATCGGGCCCGCGCCGATCGAAGAGGTCGTTATTCCGGCATATCAAACGGGATATCGAGGCGGCATCTACGATCACCGGCCACAATCGGCCACCAGCACACCCGCCGCTCCCATCAGGCCGGCTGAACAGCATCGCCCAAGCCCGGCCCCGGGATCGCGATTTAAGCCCGGCGATCTAATTGATGTGACCATTGATAATGTTAACAGCATGGGCGCTTTTACTCCTGTCAAGGGGGTCACCGGCTGGATTAAAGAGCCATATGGCTTAAGCAAGGGCCAAACAATTAAAGCCAAAGTGATCGGCGAAGAACATCAGGAAGCCAGCGGCCAACATTATCTGATCCTTGAACATCATGACCCGGACGCGCTGCCTCGACCAAGAGAGGGTCGGTTTGACGATTTTCGAACAAATGCGGCAGGGATTATTGGAAAATATGTTTTCATTCGGACCGTCGGCGAAACAATGAAAACAGGTTTTATTCCCGATTATCTCGCGCATTCCAGTTCGCTGAGATATAGCGAATTCGTTGATACTGGGGCTGTTTTGGTTCATCATGATCGCTCCTTCAAGGTTTATTGCACTAAAGAATTTCTTGATACCATCGCGCCATTATTATTAAAAGCGATCGCTGATGGGCAAATATTTATCTTTGATGATGCACATTTTTTAAGCCCTGAAGAGGAGCTGGTCTCCGCCCAACAGTTCATTTTTGGCTTATATCAACCTCGAGGGGTTATGCGCTCCGAAACATTTAAATCATTGAGAGAACAATATTATGATGAAGCGTACGGGCATTTCCCTTTCCGCTTAACCATTGAAGATTTCTCGGACAAATGGTCGGTTAAAGATTTAATTCGCGCCATGGCGGAAAGGCCGCTGCAGGCAGTTGTCGTTGAAAAAGAGGCAAAAGCCACAGCAGCAAGCCAACCGGCCAAACCACCACGGCCATCAATTTGCCAAACAGATATTGACCTTATGTCAGTTATCGGCAAGATCCGCAGCATTAATTGGCAATTGGAACAAGGCATTATCTACCGAAATGAAGCCACTAAACTAATCGCCAAGTTTAACAACTCAAGTGTAATATCGTGGCTGGATTACCTTGATAGTGATCCAAATAATTTAGTGGAGGAATACAATCATGAAATTGCGGGATGGAGGTCGAATTTAAGGGACGCCATTAAGATCCTGGCTTTTTTCCGCGACTACGCAAACCAACCAGAAAGAAAATGAAAATTTACGGAGTGAACCCATTTAAGACAAGTTTTTCGGGAATAAGATACCATCTGGGTCTTCGGTTGAATATCTACGCTCTGGCGCTAAAAACCGCCGAAGGAATTATCAGCCGAAGCGAGATCGCCTGGCTGGTTCGCCTGGTGGCGGAAAATCCCCAAGAGTTCAACGCGGGCGAGATGAGGACGATCGTCAACAGGATATTGATCCCCGCCGCGGCCAAAGCACCCAGCCTGATCGCCGTCTACTCTGACCAGATCATCATTATGCCCTATCCCAATCACCGGCATGTGATCTATCGGTCCGAGACAACATCGAAAACGAGCGGCAAGGGCAAAAACGAGATGAAACCCGAAAAGGGAGATAAATAATGGTAAATCCAATCAGCCCCAACAGAGCGGGAAGATCGTCGCGCCCAATTTCAAGCCTTGCGAATATTAGAAACGCCATTATGACAACCATCTCTATTCTAAAGCATGATCACAGCAACCCCTTGCGCGGAGTAACGATTCATCCTTGCGGCTTTTATTTAAGTGTTATGACCCATACAACAAACGGAACGATCTTAGAATTTTGGCCAGAAACGTCGACAACGGCCGAACGCCTTTCCAGAAAAGAGATTAAATACATCAGTATAGGCCCTGATGTAAAGCCGAAAGAACTAACGGCTTTATTTCAATTGCTGGGGAATGCTGATCTTGCCTGGCAAAACTTTAACCAACCAAACATCAAGTTTGTTAAATAGAGCAAACAAGAGATGAAATTTTATCGATGGACATCAGATATTAAACTATGCTGAAAATAAATCTGATACGCCGGCCTCCGGCTGCGGCTCAAACTCCAGAGGTTAAGGCACAAATTGGCATAAGCCAAAGGGCTATTCGCGCCAGAATCTTTGCCCCTCACTGCGCGTTAAATTTGTCTTCACAGTTTGTTTGTATGGCTGAAGTATTTACCGGCTCTCAAGTGACGGATATTTTAAGCCCAAGAAATTTTGCGGGATCGGCCGGAGCGACAATCGCCGAATGGGGAGGGAAAGCCTACAACCTGGCACAATCATTGCCGATGGGGCAAAATGTCCCCGAATTCTTTGTGGTCAAAACGTCAACTTTTAGGGAATTCATGGCGGCAAATAACATGCCTGAAAGAATTGATCAAAAGGCAGATTTCAAAGAAATATCAAGGCTTTTCCAGGAAGCACAACTTCCGGCGCATATTAAGAGAGAAATATCGGCAAAATGCGACGCCATTCGCGCGCAACACCCCGAATGCAAATTTGCGGTCAGGTCCTCTTCGACCATCGAGGATTCACCGAAATATTCTTTTGCCGGGAAATACGCGACACGACTAAATTGTACGACCCACGAAGAAGTTGAAAGAGCGGTAAAAGAAGTTCTTGCCTCTCTTTATTCCCCGGGGGTTCAAAACTATAAATCAGAGATGCATATTCCAGAAAGGGAGGAAATGGCGGTCATTATCCAAAGGATGGTCCCAAAACCAAAATACGCCGGAGTAATTTATGCCCCACTACCCACCGACCCCACAAAGATCGGGATCGAATACGCTTATGAAGCTTATGGGGAAGGAATTGTTGATGGTTCAAGAAGCCCGCATATTATTGATCTTGATAATAAGCCCCCTTATGAATTAGTTTTTGTAGATGAAGGCACGGGCTTTGGAAAAACTTTAATGTCTACTGACGGGCGGGATAAAGTCCGCGTCTTAATTGACAGCTTTAAAAAATGTGCTCCCGGAGAATGGGATCTTGAATTTTGTATTGACGAAGATGGCGAATTATATCTATTGCAAAACAGGAGGATCACTGATGTCGAGCCCCAAGCTCCTTTTACGATAGATGAGATCAGGTCCACTATTGACCCGGCAAAGATCATCTTTGAATCAGAAATCGCCCGGGGGATCTCGCCTAGAGCGGGGGTTGTGTGCGAGGTATTTGTTGATGAACGGCCTGAAGGCTATTTGTCGGGTTTAATTAATCTTGACAGCTTATTTAGCAGTGTAGACCGATACAATAGGAATTACGCAATAGCTTTAAATCATTTTCCAGATACACTTGACCATGTCGACGAAGCAACCCCGCATAAAAAAGTGGTTTTAACGGTTGAGTATGCGGGCAGAAATTCTCATATCTTAACGATCATGAGGACAAAGAGAAAAGGCCTGCTTTATGCCGGGGTAAAAAACCAGCCAGAACTATTGGGAGTATTACAACAACAACAATGGATCCGGGTAATAATGGATGGGCGCAAGGCGCTGATATTAAAAGCAGAAGCACCCCCTAAAACAAATGAGAACTTTAACGTTGTATCCGTGGAACATGACAAAGGAACTTATCCGCAACATAAAAGGATCGAACTTGAGGTTGAGTTTCTTGCTGGATATTATAATACCCCCGTTCTAGCCGAATCATTAACTGCGTTCTTGGTGAAACAAGGAATTCACGCAGGAATGGATGATAGCATGAGCTGGCTTCCGATCTACCCAAAAGATCATGTTTATTCAATCGAGAATCCCGATCCATGGGGAATTGCTTTTAGTGCGCCATATCGCGAAGCTGTTTTTGCTCGGGTTTCCTTTGATTATGATGCGAGTTCGGTTAATGTTGCAGAAGCCTTTAAGAAATTCTTTGGCATTAAAGACTAACTATTTCATTTTCCTGACAATTATATCCCCAGATCCGTCGGCGCTCTTCCTAACGAATAAAGCAGTTCCAGCGTGGATTTAATTTGTTCCTCGATCGTCTCTTCCGTGTGTGCCCGATTGGGATAGATATCGTAAAGTTTTCTATATTTTAGCGGCGTCACGTTCAACATCACCGAGTTGGCGCCGGCCAGCAGCCCTTTTCTCCTCGCTTCCGGATCAAGCGTTTCAAAGCCAGTCGTGACGACGATCTTGGCATTCTTGGGATCAACCAGCCGGCTGACAGCTAAAATCTTCAAGACCAGATCGGTTTTCGGGCCGTCCGGCAACACTGGACCAAAACTGTACATTTCGGCCTTCAGCTCTTTTGTAAGCAGAATATCGTTTAATAAGCTTTCTTCGGTTTGGCCCGGCAAGCCGATCAGGCCGCCGGTTAAAACCAAATAGCCGAGGGAATAAGCATCCCTGACATCCTGCAGACGGTCTTCCAGCTCATCGCCGCAGTGCAGGTTCGCGTAGAGTTTCGGGTCGCTGGTCTCAAACCGCAACAACACACCCCTCGCCCCGGCTTCGTAAAGCTTGGCCAGCCCTTCCCTGCCCACTTCGCCGACCGAGACAAAGATCAAAACCGCGTGCCGTTTCTTAATCTCCTTGATCAGCCCGGCGACCCGCTCCGCCGGATATTCCGGGTCTTCCCCCGATTGCAGGACCAAAGCTTTAAAGCCGTGCTTCTCCACCGCTTCATCGACAGCGGAGAAAATTTCCTCGTCCGTCAGCCGGTATCTCTTAATAATTGAATTACTGCGCCGGATGCCGCAGTAGGTGCAATCGTGTTTACAATAATTGGAAAACTCGATGATCCCGTGAACACAGCAAGAGTTGGAAAGATATTTCTGGCGTAGAAAGTTAGCCGTTTTATAAAGTTGGTCTAATTCGGCTGGATTCTCGGTCAACAACAGCCTAAGCAGTTCTTCTCTTTTTAGCTCCCGGCCTTCGGCGGCCTTATCAAGGATCAGAGAAATACTTTTGCTGACCCCGGTTTCTTCGGCCGGGCGGCGTGAGAGGCGGACGTCGGTCTCGCGCAGTTCAAAAAAGAGCTCTTTCCAGGTTTCGAGGACTTCGACCGCTTCGCGTTCGGGTATCGTTTGAATTACATAGCCCCCCTGGGCGTAGATATAATCGCCGAGCTTGAGGTTAACGATCTCGTTGATCGCTGTCTTCTTTTCGCCAAAGTAATCGACCGTGACGGTCTTTCCCTTGATAGCCGTGACTTTGCCTGGTATCGCGTAGCACATGATATATCATTATATCAAAGTTGTGGTAAAATCATGACGGTCTTGTTAAAACAGGAGGGGAATTAATATGTATGACGAAGAAAAAATTATTAAAGCGGTCGAAAAGTTAAGCCCCAGCGTCGTTAACGTCAGCACCGTTCATATGATCCGTTACGATATGTTCCATACCGCTCCGGTCAAAGGGGTCGGCTCGGGTATCATTATCAGCCCGGACGGCTACATTCTGACTAATTACCATGTCACGGAAGGAACGCGCCACGTCGATGTTTTCTTAATCGACGGCAAGAAACAGACCGGCACCGTGGTCGGCGTCGACCCGACGACCGACTTGTCGGTCATCAAGCTCAAATGCAGCGCTTGCGCCGCGGCGGAGCTCGGCGATTCCGACAAACTCCGTCCCGGCCAGATGGCGCTGGCTATCGGCAATCCGTTCGGGCTGGCGGGCGGACCGGCGGTCACGGTCGGCGTGGTTTCCGCCATCAACCGGAACATCCAATCCGATCGCGGGCTGATGGAAACCCTGATCCAGACCGATGCGGCGATCAATCCGGGCAACAGCGGCGGACCTTTGGCCGACAGTGATGGTCGCGTCATCGGGATCAACACGGCGATCATCCCCTTCGCGCAAGGCATCGGCTTTGCCATCCCGATCAACCTGGCCAGGGATATCTCCAAAGAATTGATCGAGCACGGCAAAGTCATCCGCCCCTGGCTGGGGATCGCCACCAGCGATATAACCCCCGAAATGGCCGATTACTACGGCTTTTCCATCAAAGAAGGAGCGCTTGTCGTTTGGATGGTGTCCGGCGGCCCCGCTCACAAGGCAGGTATCCAGCCGGGTGACATTATCGTTGAGGTCGAAGGCAAACACGTCAAGACCATGGACGATGTCAGAAAGATCATCGGCAAAAAGAAGATCGGTGAAGAGATCGAGCTGAAGCTGTTGCGCGCCGACAATGAAATAGAGGCCAAGCTTAAGCTGGGCGAAGCCCCCGGAGCAATTTAAGCAGGGCGCCGACCGGCAGGCCGACAACATTATCATAATCGCCCTCGATCCGCTCGACGAACATAGCTTCGATCTCTTGTATCCCGTAAGCGCCGGCTTTATCGAGCGGGCTGCCGGTCCTGACATAAGCGTTAATTTCTTTCAACGGCAGTTTCTTCATCTTGACTCTGGTCGTCTCCGTGTGAGAAAGCAGCTTTCCCGTTTCTGTATCAATCACCGCCAGGCCGGTGATCACGCGATGGGTCTTGCCTGAAAGGGCCTTTAAAATACGGATGGCGTCTTTTTTATCTTTCGGCTTGCCCAGGACCTGTTGGCCCAGCACCACGATCGTATCGGCACCGATAATGACCGCGTTTTTATGGCGGGCGGCCACGTCTTTGGCTTTTGCCTCCGCGGCTTTGACCGCGAATTGCTCGGGAGTTTTAGCCTTGATTGTTGACTCGTCGACACGGCTGGGCACGACTTTTAAATTTTGAAGGATATTTTTCAGCAACTCCGCCCGGCGCGGCGACGCCGAGGCCAGGATGACCTTTTTCATGCGCCCACCTCATCGATCAATTTGATCATATCTTCATAACTATTGGTCCGGGTGACCCGGTCGCGGAAGTGGGCGGCGCCGGGGAATTTTTTCAGATACCAGATCGCGATCTTTCTCATCACGCCGACCCTGCCCTTCGAATAGAGATATTTATTGGAGTAGGCCAGGTGTCTTTTGAGCGTCTCTTTTCTTTTTTGAAAACTTACCGCCGGCAAAAGTTCGCCGGTTTTTAAATAATGTTCGATCTCTTTGAAAATGAACGGGTTCCCCAACCCGCCGCGCGCCACCATCACCCCGTCGCAGCCGGTACTGTCGAGCATCTTCTTGGCCAGCTCGGGCGACATGACGTTGCCGGAGCCAAAGACCGGGATCGCAACATTTTGTTTGACAACCTTGATAGCTTCATAATTGACGTCGCTGTGATACAACTGGGCCATGGTCCGGCCATGGATAAAGATCGCAGCTGCGCCGCTATCTTCGCATTTCTTAACGATGCCGACCAGCGCCCTTTTGTCGTATTTTTCGTAACCGATCCGCAGTTTGACCGTAATCGGTATTTTCAGGTCTTTGATCAAACGCTTGATGATCTTTGATAAAACCAGCGGTTTTTGCAAAAGATACGCTCCGGCTTTTTTCTTAACGATCTTGTTGACCGGACAGGCCGCGTTGATATCGAGAAAAGGAACACTGACCTGCTCGAGCAATATCTGGGCTCCCGCGGACATCGCGCCGGGATCGGCGCCGACCAGTTGAGCCGCGATCGGCCGGTCTTTACTATCAGTTTTGAGCAACGTGTTAATTGTCCGGTCCGGATTGTGCGTCAGCGAATTGCAGTCGATCATTTCAAGGAAACAGAGCCCGGCCCCCTCTTCGCGCGCGATCAGGCGGAATGGCAGGTCGGTACAGCCCGACATGGGGGCCATTATTATATTAGTCGGGAGTTGATAAGAACCTATCTTCAGCATGACGGGGTTATTTAAAATAGCCGCTGATCAAAATATCTTCTTCCAGCCGTTCCAGATGAAGTTTTTTCAGCCAGATCGCTTGCGACGGGCGGGCCACTCCCCCGCCTTCCACGCAGGTTTTGGCATCCCGGCCGC
>JAQUOB010000022.1:0-1843 GCA_028717325.1 Candidatus Margulisiibacteriota bacterium | reverse complement strand
TATTTAAAATAGCCGCTGATCAAAATATCTTCTTCCAGCCGTTCCAGATGAAGTTTTTTCAGCCAGATCGCTTGCGACGGGCGGGCCACTCCCCCGCCTTCCACGCAGGTTTTGGCATCCCGGCCGCCGAAGATCTTGGGCGCGACAACAAAGATCGCCTTGTCCACCAGCCCGGCTTCGAGAAAAGAGGCGTTAACTTCACCGCCGCCCTCGACCATAACACTGGTAATGTTCATTTTAGCCAGTTTTTTCATCAGCTCTTTCAGATCGATCTTGCCTTGCGGCGCCGAAACGGTTAATATTTCCGCCCCGCGCCGGCGCAGTGCTTCGATCCTGCTTTTGGGCGCTTTCGGCCCGGTCACGATGATCGTCCTGATGCCGCGCGAGAGCACCTTGGCCCGCAGCGGCGTCCTGGCATATGAATCCAGCACCAGCCTGATCGGGTCCTTCACTTTTTTGACCATTCTGACGTTGAGCTTGGGATTGTCGATCAGCACGGTGCCGACGCCGACCAGGATCGAGTCGTATAAATTCCGCAGATGATGGGCGAACCGGCGTGAAGCGTTCGAGGCCACCCAGCGGCTGGCGCCCGTTCTCGTCGCTATCTTGCCGTCAAGGGTAATAGCCGATTTCATTAAAACAAAGGGGGATTTTTTAGTAATGAATTTGATAAAGACTTCGTTTAACTGCCTGGCTTCGTCTTCCAGCAGGCCCAGATTGACTTTTACGCCCCCTTTTTTCAGTGTTCTCAAACCGCGGCCGTTGACCAGCGGGTTCGGGTCTTTCATCGCCACAAAAACTTCTTTGATCCCGGAGTTCACGATCCGGTTGGCGCAGGGAGGATTGTTGCCGTAGTGTGAACAGGGTTCGAGATTAACGTAGAGCGTGGCTCCTTTGGCCTCGGGACCGGCCTTGTCGATCGCCCAGGCCTCGGCGTGCGGGGTGGCAACCTCGTCGTGGTAGCCCATGGAAATGATCCGTCCTTCCTTGACCAGCACCGCCCCTACCATCGGGTCGGGGGTTGTCCGGCCTTCGGCCGATTTAGCCAGGTTGAGCGCTTCGCGCATGAATCTTACGTCATCTTCAGTCCACATCTTTTAACCTTTCAATCCTTTTATTGCCATTGCGTAGTCCTTGGCGTAGAAAATCGCCGAGCCGGCGACCAGGACATTGGCCCCGGCCTTGACAACTTCTCCGGCGTTTTCGGGAGTGATTCCTCCGTCAACCTCAATATCAACCTTCAAACTCCGAACTCCCAACTCCGAACTCAATTTCTTGATCTTCGGCAGGACTTCAGGCATAAACTTCTGTCCCTCAAAGCCGGGATTGACCGACATGATGAGAACCATGGCTACCTTGTCCAACACGTGAAAAATAGTTTCGACCGGAGTGGCAGGATTGATCACAACACCCGGTTTGACATTATTCATTTTGATCAATTCGATATCCTCGTCCAGGTTTTTCGACGCTTCGGCGTGGATCGTGATGAGATCGGCGCCCGCTTTGGCAAAATCAGGGATGTAACGGTCGGGGTTCTCGATCATCAGGTGGACGTCGAGCGGCAGTTTGGTTGCTTTGCGCGCGGCCTTAACGATCAGCGGACCGATCGTGATGTTGGGGACAAAATGGCCGTCCATCACGTCGATATGGATGAGATCGGCGCCCGCCCGCTCGACCGCTTTTATCTCCGCCTCAAGTTTTCTGAAATCGGCCGAGAGGATCGAGGGCGCGATCTTGATTCGTTTTTTTTCGCTCATTTGCTATTCTCCTTCGGTACTTTCCCGGGTAATGACTTCAGTCGTCGTCGAGACAAGCAGATCGACCCGCGAGCCCAGGCCGGCTT
>JAQUOB010000021.1 GCA_028717325.1 Candidatus Margulisiibacteriota bacterium | reverse complement strand
TAAATTTATGCAAACCGCCCGCCTCTCTGATCAACTCGTGTCCGGGGCGCAGATAAAGATGATAGGTATTGCTAAGGATCATCTCGGCGCCGATCTCGTTGACGTCCCTCATCGTCATCGCCTTGACCGTCCCCAGCGTCCCGATCGGCATAAAGGCCGGAGTATTGACTATTCCATGTGGGGTGTAAAGCTTGCCGGCGCGAGCTTTGGTTTTCTTGCTTTTCGCGGTAATTTCGAACTTATAGTCCATAGTTATAATATTAGCATGGCATCGCCAAAAGAAAAGAAACGATATTTCTCTTCGATCGCGGCCTGATAAGCTCTCATAATAAAATCTTTTCCCGCCAAAGCGGAAACCAGCATGATCAAAGTCGTCCTCGGCCAGTGAAAGTTAGTGATCATGGCATCAACTAATTTAAACTTATAACCCGGATAGATAAAGAGATTTGTCTCCCCTTTGAGCCCTTCGTGTCTTTGTGTCTTTGTGGTTAATTCCGAAGCAATAGCTTCCAGCGTCCTAACCGAAGTTGTTCCCGCCGCGATCACTCGTCTGGCTTTCTTTATCGCCTCGATCGTTTCCGGCGGGACTTCGTAGGATTCATAATACATCTTGTGGTCTTCAACATTCTCGGCATAAACCGGTTTAAAAGTCGCCAGCCCGGTATGAAGCGTCACATAACTGACCCCTACACCCTTATTCTTGATCTTTTGTAACAACTCGGGCGTAAAGTGCAGCCCCGCCGTCGGCGCCGCCGATGCGCCCTCTTTAGCCGCATAAACCGTCTGGTACCTGTTTGTAAGTTCGGAGTTCGGAGTTTGGAGTTCGGAGTTTTTAATATAAGGCGGAAGAGGAACTTCCCCGCTCCGCTTCATAAAGCCAGCTAGGTCGCCCTCAAACTCGATTATCTGTTCACCGCTTTCGGTCTTTTCCAAAACCGTACCGACGACATCGTCACCGAACAATACCTTCGAACCGACTTTCAGCCGCTTGCCGGGCTTGACTAAACACTCCCATTCCTGCGTTCGGCTTTCTGTGTTCGGCTTTCTGCTCACCAATAAAACCTCAACCTTCGCTCCCCCATCTTCCTTTTTACCGATCAGGTTGGCCGGCATGACTTTGGTATCGTTCAAAACCAGCAGATCGCCGGGGCTTAAATAATCAATGATGTCGTAGAAGTGTCTGTGGTCGATCGTTTGCCGCGCGCGGTCAAGCACCATCAAGCGCGACTGATCGCGCTCGGCAGTTGGCTCATGGGCGATAAGCTCTGCCGGCACGTGGAAATCAAATTCAGAAGTTTTCATAAAAAATCGGGGCGGCGGGCTCCTCCTTCGTCATCCTTCGGATGACTTCGGAGGACATGTTTGAACCATATTTATTTATAGAAATCTTTTTCTGAAAAATGCTATTCCTGATCCTGTCTTTAAATATTTTTCAAAATCCGTCGCTTTTTCTTTTTCTGCAAAATTGCAATACCACTTTACCTTCCAATCTCCGGCCGACCGTTTTGTATAATATGATAGTCCCTCATTATGCTCTTTTATCCTTTTTTCCATATCAGTTGTCATTCCAACGTATGTCTTTCCTTCAGAATTTTGAAGAATATAAACGTAGCATTTCATGTCTGTTCATTCCATGGGAGGGGGGCTCGTCCTCCGTAGCTCCGAGCAATGCGAGGAGCGTAGGAGGATCGGGGCGGCGGGATTTGAACCCACGATCTCTACCACCCCAAGGTAGCGCCTTAGACCAAGCTGGGCCACGCCCCGTTTTTAAATCATCTTCGCCAGACGACGTTAAGCAAAAGGGTCAGGATCAAACTGACCAGGATCATGGTCGCGATCGGGAAATAGATCGTCAGCCCTTCGCGCCGGTAAATAATATCGCCCGGCAGCCGGCCGAACCAGGGCACCTTTGCCACCAGGATAAAGAATCCCCCGACGAGGACCATGACCACTCCGATATAAATTATCAGCCGGCCGATCGACTCAATTGCCATATTACTTTATAACAAACCTGACAGGCACTTCAAAACGGCTGGCGATCGCCGCCCCACCCTGCGTAGCCGGCAGGAATCTCCATTGAGACACCGCTTTGGCAGCCGATTCGTCCAGTCCGGCATTGCCTGACGAACTTTTTGTTTCTATCCTCTCCGGTTGGCCGGTCAGACCGACATAAACGGATAATAAAACCAGCCCTTCCGTCCCGCTCGCCAAAGCTTGCGCGGGATAAACCGGCAGGATGCTCGCGGCTATGCTGGGCGGCACGATCGGCAGAGGCAAAATATTGGACTGCGGCGCCGGCACCACTTTCACGACCGTGGGCTCTAACGCGACGCTCCTGGCCGCAATGGGCGCGGCTTTCGCCGCCGGCTGGACCATTATTTCCTCGCCCATAAAGACCGGAGCGGTCGCGCTGACAATCTGATGCGGCCTGGAAACCATATAACCGGCCGCTAAAATCACCGACAAAGTCAAATATATAGCTATATTCTTAACCGAAACTGCTTTTGCTTGTATCATTTCTTCCTCCTATTTTACCCATCAACCCAACCACCCATCCACCTACCCACCTGATTGAATTATACCAAATTACAGCTCCAACTTCACGCCGATCGAATAGTTCCGGCCGGGCATGGGATAGTTCCTGGGCGCGAACGTCGTCGGGTCATAACCGACTACTTCGGCATACTTTTCATCAAACAGGTTGTTGGCCGCCAATTCAACATTGATCATATCGGAAACCTGTCTTGATAGCTTGAAATCAACGACCGTGTAAGCCGCCAGTCTAAGGGTATTGGCCTGGTCGGCATACCGCTCGCCGACAGATTTGATCAACAGGCTGGCGCCGCCGGAAACCAAGCCCACGGTGTATTTGTTGACCGGGGTATAAGGGATCGTTTTATCGACGGCCGCGGGATTCGCGTCCTTTTTATCTATCACTTTCTGGTAAGTATAATTAATGAACCCCTTGCCTTCTTTGCCGATACTCCTCTCGAGTTCCACCTCTACCCCTTCGCTTTTGACTTCGCCGATATTTTTAACCTGGGTCACAAAGGTTGTCGGATTATAAACCCAAAGGATCAGATCGGTCACGGTCGAGGTAAAATAATTGATCCGGGCCGTTGTCTTATCGGACAGCCGGCGTTCCAGCCCGAATTCATAGGCGGTTGATTTTTCCGGCTTCAGGTTCACGTCGCCGAACATGTTCCAGTTGACGTCGTTCCAATAGAGCTCATTCAGCGTCGGCGCGCGGAAGGCGGTGCCGGCCGAGGCCCGGAGCAGTAAATTATCGGCGGCCTGATAAACAACGCCCGCTCTCGGATTGATCGAGGTCCCGGCCGTCGAATGTTTATCGCCGCGGAGGCTGGCCGTGATCGTCGACCGCTCGCCGGCCTGGAATTCATCTTGAACGAAAGCCGCGTAGTTATTGATGGCGTGGTCGCCGGACATGGTTGTTTTGCCCCTGTCTTCCCGGCCTTCCAAGCCATATAATATTTTCCCGATCGGCAGTTCAAAGTTCTGGCTCCACTCAAGTCCCGTCTGCTGGGCCTCATTGGTGCTCGCGCCAAAAATATAGGGGCTTAACTTCTGATTGAGAATATTTTGATACGCCCTCAACTGAAAATTGTCGTTTTTCAAACCGGCGCTGGCAAAACTGTTGCGGTCCGTTTGCCGGTCGTTAGGTTCGCTGGCCGAGGCCGGGTCGGCCTCCGAAGTCGGCACACCCGGGACGCCTTTTTTCGCGTCATAAAAACTATAATCGGCAAATAAATGCCCGATCGGCGTCGGCTGAACGACTTTGGCATAAACATTATTCGAAAGATAATCTCCGTTGGTCCTGAAACCGTCTGATTTCAGCTGGCCGGCCGAAAGGAGAAACCTCTCGCTGTTCAATTCAACTTTATATTGCTGGGTCCCGAACGAGCCGGTCAGCGCCGTGAATATTTTCCTGGCCTTGGCCGGCGACTTGGTGATTATATTGACGACGCCCGAAATCGCGTCGGAGCCGTAAACGGCCGACAGCGGGGCGCGCACCACCTCGATCTTTTCGACATTATCGAGCAGCAGATCGCCGACATCGAACATGCCGAGCGTCGGCGAATTTATGCGCCGGCCGTCAAGTAGCACCAGGACTTGGGATGAATTGGCTCCCCGCAGTCGCACCGAAGTCAGTGAACCGAGACTGCCGTACGAGATAACGTCGGAACCGGCCACCGTTCGCAAGGCCTCCCCTACTGTTTTAAAGCTCTGCAGTTCGGCTGAGCCGATGACTGTCGTGTCCCATGGGCTCTGGCTTTTTAACTGCGGCAAACGGGAAGCGGTAACAACAACTTCTTGACCATAGAAACGTGGGACATCGATAGCATATGAGCAGGAAGCAATCAGCAGTAAACAAAAGAAACCAATTAATTTATTAAACATAACTCTATACCCCTCTTTTTTTATTGAGTACAGAGTTCTCGGGAAAACTCTAATTCCGTTCAAGGCAGGGTTAGAACCTGCTATTAACTATTCTCTCTCCCGTTGAGCTTCTTGTCCGGAAATAACCAACACGATCTCGCCTCGAATTTTTTGATCTTTTAGCTTCTCGATCACCTCCCCAACTCTCCCTCTGATAATCTCCTCGAACCTTTTCGTCATTTCGCGGCAAACGGCAACCGGCCGGTCGCCCATGACGGCCAAAACATCTTGCAGGGTTTTGACGATCCGGAACGGGGACTCGTAGATTATAACCGTTCTCTCTTCCGTTTTCAACTTTTCCAGCGCTTTGCGTTTTTTCCCCGGCTTTTTCGGCAGGAAACCTTCAAAAACAAAACGGTCGGTGGGCAGGCCGGCAACCGACAGAGCGGCAATTACCGCCGAGGCGCCGGGGATCGCCTCAACTTTGATCCCGCGGCTGGCCGCTTCCCTGATCAGCACTTCGCCGGGATCGGAAATGCCCGGCGTCCCGGCGTCGGAAACCAAAGCAAGGTTTTTGCCGAGCTGGATCTCGTTAATGAGCTGGTCTGTTTTTGTCCGGACGTTAAATTTGTGATAGGAAGTCAGCGGCGTATTGATCGAATACCTGGCCAGCAGGATCTTGGTGTGCCGGGTATCCTCTGACGCGATCAGGTCAACTTCGTGCAGGATGCGGACGGCGCGAAATGTGATGTCTTCCAGGTTGCCGATCGGCGTGGCAACGACAAAAAGCGTCCCGGCCATTAAAAGTTCTGCGGCTCTTGCGGCAGTGCAACTTCCTGGGGGTTGGAAACCGAGACCCGGCCGTGATAAAACGAGCCCTCTTCGATTATTATCCGGCCGCCGGTCAGGTCGCCGTTCACCCGGCCGGTCTTTGTTATTTCCAGGGTTTCCCTGGCTTTGATATTACCGTCAACCCGTCCGGAAATGATGACGCTGCCGCCCTCAACCTCACCCATAACCCGGCCGCCGGGAGAAACAATGACCTCGCCGTCAACCTTGATTTTGCCGTCAAATTCGCCGTTAATATTAATGGAGCCGTTGGCCGTAAATTCGCCTTTGAATCTGGCGTTTTCGCCTACGACGGAACCCACCACGCCCTCGAGCATACCAGCCAGCCGTTTACCACCAAGATTATTGAAAATACCCATAGCTTACCTCCAGAAGCGGCTGGCGCTTAAAATATTCAAGTCAAGAAAGGCGACTGGGTTGATCGGACGGTCCCAGCGCCTGACCTCATAATGTAAATGGGGACCTGTAGTCCAGCCGGTCATGCCCACATAACTGACCACCTGGCCTTTATTGACCCTTTGGCCCACCCTCACCGCGTAATTGGAATTATGGGCATAAAGGGTCTTAACGCCGTAACCGTGATCGATCTCAACCGTCTTGCCATAGCCCCGCCGCCAGCCGACGTAAGAAACGACGCCGGCCGCCGTCGCCCGGGCCGGAGCGCCGTAGTGAGAAGAAATATCTATCCCGGTGTGGACGCCTCGCCAGGGATAAACGCGATAGCCAAAGAACGAAGCAATTCTGCCGTAGATCGGCCAGGTTGAGGGCGTTGAAGCGAACCGGGAGCGCACGACACTGACCCATTGTTTCAGTTCTTCCAAACTTTGACGGCGCTCGGCTAATTTGGCGCTGGCCAGTTCAAACTCAAGCGAAACCTTGTTCACCTTGGCTTCCGGTGAAATCTGATCGGTAGATAATTTGACTTTGCTCTCCCAGCCCTTGAGACCCAGCAATTTCCTCAATTCGTTGTCTTTTGCCACCAGCTCATTGATGGCTTGGCTGACTTTGGACGTTTTGTCAGAAAACGAGTTGATGACCACCTGCTGCTGCCGACTCCGAGAAATAGTCCCGGCATAATTCACCAATTTTCGGGAAAGTAGAGTTGAATAGACTATGGAAGAACCGACAAGCAAGAATGAGAAGATTGCCAGGTAAATCGCGGCTGAAACCCATCTGGCGGGTATCTTTAGGCTGACCGGCCGGCCGCGGGCATCGTGGGGCACGATCATAAAGGTATAAAAACGCTCTTTTTTGGGCTTAATATCCATACTTTTAGTATAATCCGGATTAAGCCGGGAAGTCAAGCCTAGTGGCCTGGCATCCCCTTCATCATATTCCGGTAATCCATCGGCCTTTTAGCCCCGGGCCCCATCATTTTACTCATGTCCGGCATGCTCTGCTTGGTGTAGCCGGCCGGGACTTCAAACAGCGATCCTGGCTGGCTGGCCCGGCTGATATTCTTGAATTCGGTCGACCAGGAGCCGTCTTTGGCTTCGGTCTTGACCGGGATCTTATCGTCCGATATCCACTGGTAGATAACGTCTTTACCGCCGGTTGACTTATTCGGGATCGTTACCTCGTATTTATCACAACCAATACCGTTGATGTTCTCACGACCGACCTTCTTGCGGTCAACTTCGCCCGCCATTTTGGCCGACATGCCTCTCGCCTGCTGGTCAGGCATCGACATTTCCATATACATCTTCGTATCCGGCATTATCATCCACATGATCTTTTTGTCCAGCCGGCCGATGGAGATCGATCTCATGCCCGCCTTTTGCATCTCCATCCTGAATTTATTATCGCCGGAGAAGTAGATCTTTGATTGAAACGTCTCTCTCTTGGTCTTGGTCACGGCGTCCGCCGAGAAATCCCGGGCCAGAGCGGAACCGGCAAGAACAACTGACAGAATAACCGATAGCCATAACGTTTTATTAGACATATCTTTCCCTCCTGTTAAGAATCGGGGCAAGAGGATCTTCCCGAGGAATCGGAGCAGCGGGATTTGAACCCACGACCTCCTGGTCCCGAACCAGGCGCTCTACCAAACTGAGCCATGCTCCGATTCCATCGGGACAATCAGAATTTTATCACTTTTTAAAATGTTTGGCCAATGATTCCGAGATGGTCAGTTCCTGACCAGCGAAGAACAACTGCAGATTGGCCCTGTGCGCGTAGACAGCCAGCATCGCGTTCAGGACCCCGAAATATAAAATATACTCTTTCGGCCACGAGCCCAGCCACATAAAAACCGGCACAAAACAAAGGACCAAAACCGTGCTGGGGATAAAATAACGCAGTACTATCATGGTAAAGATCCATAATAACAGGGTCAAAGTGCCAAAGATCGGGTCCAGCGCCATCAAGACCCCGCCGGCGGTTGCCACTCCCTTGCCCCCTTTGAACCCCAGAAAGATAGAAAAATCATGGCCGACGACCGCGGCTAAACCAGTCAGCGCGATCGCCCAGGCCGGCAGGCCAAAATACCGGGCCAGCAAAATAACCGCGATCCCTTTCCCTATGTCGCCGATCAGGGCCATCAAGCCCGCTCGTTTCCCGGCCACGACCAGGGCATTAGAGGCGCCGACGTTCTTTGTCCCTTTTTCTCTGACGTCGTGGCCCTTGAGCAGCCAGGGAAAGATATGACTGAAGGGGATCGAGCCGATAAAATATGAAGCTAAAATGACCAGGAAACTGCTCATGCGACCTTGCTTAGACCGAATGCCTCGTGCAGTATTTGAACGGCTTTCCTGCCCTGCTCGGCTTTGACCACGCAGGAGATCTTGATCTCCGAGGTTGTTATCATTTGAATATTGATCTTTTCTTTGGCCAGGGTCTCGAACATCCTGGACGCGGTCCCGGGCTGGCTGACCATGCCGATACCGACCAGCGATACTTTGCAAACGTCGGCATCCGACACTACTTTTTCGGCCTTGAGCTCATTAGCCACGCGCTCGGTCACTTCAACGGCCTTCTTCAGGTCGGGCCGCTCGACCGTGAAAGCCATATCCGCTTGCGTCCCCTGGGAATGAATTGACTGAACGATCATATCCACGTTGACCTTCTCGCCGGCCAGCGCGCCGAACAGCTTCGCCGCCGTGCCGGGCTTGTCCGGGACCCGCAGGATCCCGATCTTGGCGATATTTTCATCAAGAGCTATGCCTCTCACCGCCTCTTGTTTTTCCATTTTACCTGCCTCCTTGACTATCTGCGCTGCCGACATGATATAAGTGCCCTCGTCATCCTTCTGACTGGACCGGAGGTGGATGACCATGTTGTAAATACTGGCGCATTCGACCGAGCGGGGGTGCAGCACCTGTGCGCCCAAACTGGCCAGCTCCAGCATTTCTTCGTATGAGATATATTTCAGCTTTCGGGCGGTAGGTACGATCCGCGGATCGGTGGTATAAACGCCGTCAACATCGGTATAGATATCGCAGACATCGGCTTTTAAAGCAGCGGCCATGGCCACGGCCGAAGTGTCGGAGCCGCCCCGGCCGATCGTAATAATATCGCCTTTGCTGTCGATCCCCTGAAAGCCGGTGATGACCACGACTTTACCCGACTTTAATTCCTTCTTGATCCTGTCAAGTTTGATCTCTTTGATCCGGGCTTTTCTGTATATATCTTCCGTCACCACGCCGGCCTGGCCGCCGGTCAACGAGACCGCCGGACAGCCGCTCTCCTGCAGCGCCATGGCCAGCAGCGCGGCGGAAACCTGTTCGCCGGTCGAGACCAGCATATCGTATTCGCGGGGGTCGGGATTGTGGGTGACCTTGTGCATCAGGTCGATCAGTTCATCGGTGGTGTGGCCCATGGCCGAAACGACGACAACGACTTCGTTGCCGGCGTCCCTGGCTTTTTTAACGCGGAGGGCGACATTTTTGATCTTGTCGGGAGTGCCGACCGAAGTGCCGCCGTATTTGTGGACAATAATAGCCATAATTGGAGAAATTATAGCACGGATTTATAATAACGTGAAAGCTGATCTCGGCTTCAAGCCGATCCTTCAGCCAGGACGGCCGCGCCTAAAAGGCCGGCGTTGTCGCAGAGTTCCGACAAGACCACGTTTTTGGCCAGGTCGTTCTTTTCCGGCCAGGAAACCACTCCCGGCGTACGAAGCTTCATCCTTAAAGTATCTAAAAGCGGTTCGCCGATCTGCGCCACTCCTCCGCCTAAAACGTGAATCCCGTTCAACGTCAGAGCGTGGCCGGTCGAGATGGCCATGGCCAGATGGGCCATCGCTTCGAAAACGACCTTGACCGCCATTTTTTCCCTGGCCAGGAAAGCTTCGCCGACTGCTTTTCCGTCCAAATCTTTGCCGGTCAATTCACGATAGCGTTTTGACATGGCAGTCCCGCTGACGTAAGGCTCGGCACAGCCCCGGGCGCCGCAGCCGCACTCCCGGGCCGACCGGTCCAGGATCGGATTTACAACTTTAATGTGGCCGCCTTCCGCCGCGCTGGGGAATATCTCATTCTCGCCATCAACGATCGCGAAACCGTAGCCGGTCCCTATCCCGTGCCAGATAACAACATCATGAGACTTTCCCGCCCCGAACATCGCCTCACCCATAACCGCCGCCCTAGCGTCATTGAAGCCGAAGATTGACAGCCCGCTGGCGATCGTCAGCGCTTTGATAAACCCGTTAAACCCAAAAGTCAGGTTCGGCGGCAAAAAGAGCGGCTCGCCCGAACCATCAATTGGACATGGGAAACCGATGCCGCCAAGCTTAACTCCGTCCAGATCGAGACTGGATATTTCCAGGGCGACCCTGGTCGCCAGCTCTGCCGCGCTGGAAAATTCTTTCATCGAGACGTGAATATCCCGTTCGATCACGCCCTGCTTGACGACCGCCAAGCGCAGATTGGTGCCGCCGATGTCGCCGGACAGGACCCGTCGCGCCGGCTTGCTTAAATATCTCGTTACTCTCTCGGCTGCCATTGTCATGTTCATTCCTCCAAAAATATGATCTAAGTTTTCTTCGGATCATTAAAACAATAATTTCAGTGGGTTTTATGAATGCAGGGTTTTGATCTCTTCGGGGGTTAAATTGCGGTACTGGCCGGGCTTTAAGTCGCCCAAAGTAATGTTCTTGATCCTCACCCGCTTCAGGGTTTTGACCTTATTCCCGACCGCCTCCATCATGCGCCTGATCTGCCGCTTTTTCCCTTCGCGCAGGATAATGGTCAATTCCTTGTGGCCAGTCAGGGCCACCCGGGCCGGCCTGGTTTTCTCTTCATCGAGCCGGATCCCGTGCTTGAGCTGTTCCAGCTGATAGCTGCTGACAGGCAGCTGGGTGGTGACCAGATATTCTTTTTCATGTTCGTAGCGCGGATGCATCAGGCGGTTCGCCAGTTCTCCGTCGTTGGTCAAGAGCATCAGTCCTTCAGAAGCCTGGTCCAATCTCCCGACCGGATAGAGCCTTTCCTTCACCTCTTTGATCAAGTCGCAGATCGTTGGCTCACCCCGCTGGGAAACACAGGAGCTGACAATCCCGCGCGGCTTGTTGAGCTTAAGGTATATCTTCTTCCCCAACAACCCAACCACCGAACCGCCAACTTCAACTTTATCCTTGGCTGGATCGATCTTGGTCCCTAATTGGGCAACGATCATGCCGTTAACCTTGACCTGGCCGGCGATGATCATCTCTTCCGCTTTCCGGCGCGATGCTACGCCGCAATCGGCCAGGTATTTCTGGAGGCGGATCATTTGAATTTCTTCCCTGCTCATTATATAATTATATACTATGCCTCAAGATCATTCATTTGATATCGTCAGCAAACCGAATATCCAGGAAGTGGACAACGCCATCTCGCAAGCGATGAAAGAGATCTCGACCCGTTTCGATTTTAAAGGGTCGATCAGCAGTATCACTAAGGGCGGGGATAAGGGCGACATCATCAAACTGGTCTCGGAAGACGAGTTTAAGTTAAAGAACGTGGCTACTATCCTGACCGATAAATTCGCCCGCCGCCAGGTGCCGCTTAAGTTCTTTGAATTCGGCAAGGTGGATGAAGCCCTCGGCGGCACGGTCAAGCAGGACGTCACCATCAAACAGGGGATCCCGCAGGAGCGGGCCAAAGAGATCACCAAGCTGATCAAAGCTTCCGGCTTGAAAGTCCAGGCGCAGATCCAGGGCGACGAGATCCGGGTCTCCAGCAAAAAGCTCGACGATCTGCAGGCGGTCATCGCGCAGATCAAAGCGGCTAACCTGCCGATCGCCCTTTCTTTCGTCAATTATCGTTGACCGGACTGAAATTAAAACGTTTATTCCCCGAAAACACTTTATGGAAAAACCTAACATCTTAGGCCTGACGGTTGAGGAGCTGGCAAAATATTGCCGGGCAAAAAGGCTGCCCGCTTTTCGCGCCAGGCAGGTTTACACCTGGCTGCACAAGCGGCTGGCGCAGAATTTTGACGAGATGACCGACGTGTCGAAAGAAATCCGGCAGCTGCTGGCCGAGGACTTCTCGCTCGACCTGCCGGTCGTTGAGAAGATACAAAAATCGGGCGACGGCTCCCAGAAATACCTTTTCCGTTATTCCGACGGCGCCCGTATCGAATCCGTTTTGATGAAAACGATCGACGGCCGCAAGACCGTTTGTCTTTCCACCCAGGTCGGTTGCGCTCTGGGCTGTGTCTTCTGCGCGACTGCGAAAATGGGACTGAAACGTGATCTCTCCGCCGCCGAAATTATCGGCCAGGCCTACGCCGTCGCCCGCCGGGATCCCGACCTCACCAACCTGGTCTATATGGGAATGGGCGAGCCGTTCCTCAATTATGACAATGTCCTGAAGAGCATTGCGATCCTCACCTCCGACCGCGGCCCCAATTTCGGCCAGCGGCGGATAACTGTTTCAACCTGCGGCATCCCTGAGGGGATAATAAAATTCGCCGGCGAGGACACGCAGGTGCGGCTGGCCGTCTCTCTCAACACTGCCGACGACAATCTGCGCCGGGAGCTGATGCCGATCGATCGGCGCTTCCCTCTGCCGGACCTGCGCCAGGCCGTCAGATATTACATCAATAAGACCGGGCGCCGCGTCACCCTGGAATATATCATGATCGAGGGCATTAACGACTCGGCGGAGGCCCTCAACGAATTGATCGATTTCTGCCACGGGCTTAATGTCGGCATCAATCTTATCCCTCTCAATGCCGC
>JAQUOB010000020.1 GCA_028717325.1 Candidatus Margulisiibacteriota bacterium | reverse complement strand
TATCAAAAAGGTACATCTCGTGGCCGGCTTTCGGCAAAAGTCCCGCCTGACCCAGGTCCATTCCCCTGGCGCTCGGGGATCCCAGCAGGTTCGCGCCCGGATAGATGGTCCTGGTAAATTGCTGATTAATGTTGTTCCCCATTACCGTCAATATTCCCGTCCAATTCTTCACCCAGAAAGCATTCCCGGGCTTAATTTCCTCCGCCGGACCGCCAACATACGTCCAGTTGCCCCCCGTGAAAGTCGCTTTCGTGTAGGTTTTTGCCTGATCGTCAAACTGATAAACTTCCACATTATTTACATCTATTTGAGTAAATAAGGCGTTACTTATCGCCGCACTCTGATTGGTGAATGGCGTCGCGAAAAGATTCGGTCCGCTGGTGACGTTAACATTCACTTTCCCTACCGGCCAGGCGGACGCTATATATGTCGTACCGGGAGGATTGGGGAAATTGGGGTCATTACTGATCGCCGAAGCGACAATGCCTTGCTTTAACCCGCGATAATAAACCTCGGCCAGGTTGGCCGTGTCGACGCCCACCTGTTTTTTGTGGGTCAGCTTGCCGGCCGCGATCGCAAATGATCCGGGGGGCAAAGGATTATTAACCAAAACGTCGTCTTTTACAACTTGCACCCAGTCGCCCGGCGTGTTAGAGAACTTGCCGGTCCCATCCCCGACCCTGGCGAAGATTTGAACATTTTTATTGTTGATGCTATCCCAGGTTACTTCAACGTCGGCCCCATTACGCGCGATCTGCAGAGCGAGGGTCCCGGCCGGCGGGAGTAAGCCCCCACCGCCGCCCAAAACCAGATTAAGATCTTTCGTGTCAAAACCGTTCCCGCTGATCACGATATCCACCGGGTCCGCGCCGTAGCCATCAGCCCCGGTCGGCACGCCGATCTTATATGTGCCGGGCGACAGATTAAAGGCCCCAAAATATTGCGACCTGAACACATTGATCAGATACGGGAACTTATTGTTGAGCCCGGTACTGCCCGTAAAGTTTTGGTTGACCCCGTATGTTTGCGGAGTTAATTGATAGAACAAGACATTATGGTTGATCGGCGTGTTAGGCCCTAACTGGTGAATTAAATTGCCCTGCACAAAATAAATTGGCAAAAACACACCCTGCTGGGCATGGCTGACCAGACCTAAGCCGACTATCAAGATTAAACTATATATAACCCGTTTCAGCAATTTATCTCCCTATTGCAAAGTAAAGGTCAAGCTGACATCCGCGTCAACATCCGGCTTAACAAAGACCTGATAACCCCGGCCGGCCTGCAGGTTGATCGCCTTCAGCGCCGTCGAGCTGGCCCCATCGATAACTCCCGGTGCGGAGTAACTGATCGTGGCGCCGCTTTCTAATTGAGCCGTTTCGTCCCAGGTGCCGAACGACCTGACCAGCGACTTCGATGCACCGTAGAACTTGTTAATGAAATCGCAAAGGTCATAGGCGGTGGTTATGCTGGTCCCGTCGAGCGGCGTATTGGTGCCGCCGACGGTCGTGACCGCCATGGGCACGGAGAACGAGTTGATGCCTAAGCCGGAAACCATTGTTCGCTTAATGTTAATTGTAAATTTGGCCCCGGCGCCACCTGAAAGGGTGGTAAATGCCGCGGCGCCCGGAGCTGATGCATAATAATCGATGGGATCGCCCGATTTGACCGCCTTTTTCTGAACCTTGCCGACGATCATCACCTCATATTTCGTCCCGCTCTCGAGCTTGCGGCCGTCGATCAGCTCTCCGAACGCGTAGGAGCGCGCGCCGCCGGAAAGGACGGTCGGCGAGGTGGGGACGCCGTTAACTATTGCATTTACCGTCGTCCCGTCGGCCTTTTTGACCACAGTGATCTCAAAGATCGAATAATTACATATTTTTGCCTTGTTAACTTTCCAGGTCGCCCTGGCGGTCTCATAGCCAGCCTCCACAGTAATATCGGAAGCCAATTCCGGGACACCGGCATCATACCAGGTTACAGTATTGATCGGTTCATCCGCCGGTCCAGCGGGTGAGCCGAGCGTAAATGGGACAACGGCATATTTGCCCGCGCTCTTTAATAAAATATTGCCATAATTAGTTTCGACCGGCGTTTTTTTCACCCAATATTTGGCGTAACCCGGATAAGCTAATTTGTCGATCTCATAATCATTCGGCATACCCAGTAAATAAAGTCCGGCCGGAACATTGGTTGCGTCATCATCCTGATAAGGCGCGGCGCCGCAAAAAACTAAAGCGTTGTCAATACCGGCATTCGTGCTGGGGATCCTGGGATTGCCGTTCGAGGCAAAGCCCGGCAGAGCCGTTAAAAGCATCAACCCTCCAATTATTAGAATTTTAAATTTGTTCATTTTCTCTTTACCTCCCGACAATTTATTTCTTCACTGTCCAATGGAATTGATTCGCCGTCGAAACATGGTTAAGCCAGTAACCTTCACCCGGATTAAAGCCAAAACTGGTCTGCCAGACCTTGGCCGTGTTATCCCATCTCATGGACTTCTCAAAGTTCTGGGTCAGGCTGTTCCATGACTGAATGGTATCACCTTCAACCAGCGTCGGCAGGTTCGGAGGCGTGGTGGTCAGGTTAACGGGATAAAAGCCGCCGGCATCCAACAGGCGCGGGAACGGATTGCCGACGTCGTTCCACTTTATTTTAATGTCTTTACCGACGTCAAAGCCGCTGATCTCACCGATGAGCGTCACTTTTAACGGCGGGTTAGCTACGTTCGCTATATTGAACATACAGCCCCGGCCCGGCACCAAATAATTCTCGTTGTTGGGGATCACCCAGTGGTTAGTCGCCGAATATCTAAAGCCAAGTTCAAAGTTTTGAATATCCTCGCCCCAGAATGAAACGGTGTCACCTTCGCCGAAACCGTCGCCCGCAACACCCGCGTTGCCGCCAAAAGTTTTATTGATGAAAGGGGATGAAACTGAATTCCACCCCTTGGTCATTTGGACATCAACTTTACCGACCGTTTTGGCATTATTTGACTGTAAAAATATCTGCAGATTCCCGCCCAATGATTCGCCGACCTGTTTAATCACGGTATCGGCCGGTACCACGCGGTAATAAGCGTTGGTATTATTGCCGACCTGATTGGCGTCTTTCCAGGTCGTTCCCTGTCCTTTTGCGACCAAGGTCCAGTCGATCCCTCCCGGGACCACGTTTTCGGCATGGCTGATCCCCTGCCCCGCCTGCCGCCAGATGTCCGCTTTTGTCACGCTTGAATTCGGATCATACGACCACGACAGCTTGATGTCCGCGCCGTCACGCTCAATAACAGTGTTGCGAACAAGGCCGTTGTCTTCGATCAAGATCGGCCCTTCGCCGTAGGCCAGCGTGAAATTGATCTCGTTAAAACCATTCACGTTGATCACGACTTTTTGCGGGTTCGCGCCGTAGTTGTCATTAGGGTCCCGCGCGACCGCCGCCCAATATTCCTGGGCCGGGTCGATCGGCAGCAGCGCGTTATCATAAATATTGAGCCAATAATTAAAAGACCCAAAGATCGGGCCCGGCATTGCAGCCACATTTATAGTTGTAAACGTTCCCGGTAAAACCTGGTAAAAAACTACCTTCCTCAAGGCCGCCGGGGATGTCGGGCCGGGACCATTTATAGTCACTTTCCCTTTTAACCAGTACAAAGCGTTAAAATAGGGGTCGACCGCTTTGGCCGGCAGTGCCGCCGCTACCATTACGGTCGGTAAAACTATTAATAACAGTATTATCTTTTTTAAATCCAGCACCGGAACATCCTTTTTAATCTCTCCTCATTAATTCTTCAGGCTGAACCCGTCAAAAGCTCCCTGCACACTGAACTGATAGGTTCGATTTTGTTTTAACGGCTCATCGCCGTTATCGGCAATAAACGTCGAGCTTTTGGTGTAAGTGCTGCCGGCGATAACATACCCAAACATTTGTTGGTCGGGCCGATCCGAATCCCACCAGCCGACAGTGGTAACCGTATTAGCCGGAATACCCTTTGCGACGGCGTAAGCGTTTATCGCGTTAACCAGGTCTTTGACCTTGACCGGACCGGGAACAATTGTATACCCATTACCATTCGCGAAAGAGATCGGCTTTGTAGGATCGATATACAATTCGTGCTGGTTGATGGCCAATGTTGTTCCCTTATAGAAATTCCAGATCAATTCGCCGGTCATAGCCAGCCCTTTGGTCGCCACGTCAGCGGCGGCTTCCGACCCGTCGCCAAACCCGTTCCTGGCATAGGCAACTATATGATAAGTCAGGCCGGCGCTTAATTTGGTCGGATCAAATCCGAGCGACGCCAGATCGCTGTTAACTTGGTCAACCGCCACACCGCCAGTTGAGATCTTATAGTTGAATTTGCCGCCTTTGATCGAGACAATTTCATAGCCGGCCAGAGGCGCCAGGTCCAAAACGGCATTGATCAGCGGCCTGATCTGCAGGTCATAGCCGGTTTGGGTCGCGGTTATGCCGGGCGCCGGGGGTTTTCCCTGGTTATACCAGGCCGGGAATGATAAAGATATTGCCTGGATCCCGCCTTGAGAGGTTCCGAGCGGAAATGTCTGCGAATAACTATATTTCCCGGTCCCAACCTTGCCGCCATCCCAGGCCCTGATCATCAATGTTTTGGCGCCGATCGGGACACCGTTCTTAAGCGTTTCTTCGTTCTCGCCGTATTGATAAGAAATATTTCCGGCACTATCGGCTTTAAAACTTAGTACATTATTGGCCGAATCACTATAAGCGGTAGCATTGACAACCCCGCCGGCGGCAATAGTATAAACCGGGCTGCCGGTAACTTCTATTATCTCACAGAGGGCATTGGGGGCCGCGGTGCCCGAAAGATTAAAGGCAGCTAAGGCGGCAGTCGAGATCAATAATATTAGCCCCCCCGTAACCAGAATTTTTCTACTCATAATTATTCCTCCTTAGATCGATCACGGCAACGTCAAAGTATATGTAACATTATTGGTCTTGGATGTATTGATGTACCAGAAGCCCCACCCGGGATTAAGGCCGTAGACCGGTGGGTTGGTCGGTTCGGTCCTCTTCCAAACGGAGCCGTCCGATATCTGCATTTCGTAGGACTTGGATTTATTGTTGTACCTGGCCAGCAGGTCGCCGCTGTGGCCGGCCGGTAAAAGGTTAGCCGCGTCGACCGTCGCCCGTTTCATGGGCGTCGGCAGGGCAAAGAGATTGGGCCCCGGAGTTAAGGTCGATGTATAAGTACGCGTTTCGACCGAGCCGATCAGGGTGATCGTGCCGGCCGGCGAGCCCATGACCCAATAGGCAGCCCCGGCCGAGATCGGAAAAGCGTTGCCTGTGGTCAGCCCCCATTGGCCGGTCGGATAAGTGCCGCTGTATTTATAAATACTGTAAGCTTTGGTGCTGTTCGAATAGCCAGCCAACAGCGTGCCGTTATTATTGATCTGGCCGGCAAAGACCTCGTCGATAGAATTATTATAAGGGACGAATGGCATTGAAATTAAATTAACAGTGCCCGACAAGTTCATGTTCACTTTCCCCACCGCCCAGGCCTGGGGGAAGATCGGCAAAGTTGTTTCCGGGTCGGTCGCGGTGGTCGGGTTGGCGATCGTCGCCTGGAACCCCTTGTAATAACATTCGGTGGTGCCCAGGCCAAGCTGGGCCTCATGAGTTAGGACAGTTGTGCCGGCGGCCAGCTTAAAAGTCCCCCACGGGACAGGCAGGCCGGTTTTTACTGCGCCGGTTTCGGTTACCGGCAGCCATTGGGCCGAATAAACACTTGTGTATTCGCCGCTCCCGGCACCGGAAGTGGCGTAAATTTTTGGATTGACGTACTTCGCTTCCCAGGTTATTTCGATGTTCTTTAAATTCCCCGTAACATTGCGGCGGATATAGAGCGGCACGGTGCCGTAAGGCACACCCGGCACCTCGATCACGCCACCCACGAAAAGCCCATACAGTCCCGGCCAAAAAGAATAACCGCCGCCGGTCATCTGCCCGCCCAAAACCTCCCCTTTGGCATCTTTGAGGACGTAGCCCCCACCCTGCAGTGTGGCTCCGCCGGAGTTGATCGAGTCATACAATGTATATCCCCCGCCGGTCAACTTGTCGGCCGCGGCCATACCGCAAACGACAAAAGCCGACATTAATAATAATATTATAAATACTCTATTTAAATTCATCTTCTAAACCCAACCACCTAACCACCGATCGACCTATCTACCCGGCTGTCCCTCTATTTCTTGACCATCGCTTGCCCGCCGAAACTTTAGTGTAGGCGGGCCTTCAGTTCGTCGATCTCCTTCTGCTGTTTCTCGATCTGGGTTTGCTGTGCTTTCACAATTTCCAAAATATAAAGCGGGATTTTATCATATTTTAAGGCATCGGGCTGGCCGTCTTTATTGTAGATAACCAGGTTCTTAAGTCCCAGCTCATCGATGTCTTCGGCGATATAGCCGATATCTTTATTCCCCGTATCTTTATAAGTAAAGGTTTTCGGCTTGGCCTGAAGTATTTTATAAAAATCATCGTTTAAGGGTTGAATATTATCTTTGTATCTTTTCGAAGAATTACCATCATTTGTATAATAAACATCTCCGGTAGTAGGATTGATTGTTAACTTATATCCGGAATAATAAGACGTTAACCCTTGCAAGGCCACGCCGCCGGAAATAGTAGACTTAGTCTTACCTCCAGCATAAAGCGCTGGCCCGTTAGTATTGTAGGCATATAGGGCCGGTATTGTACTCGAATAAGACGTGGCATCAAGCGCGTACGAATTGGCACTCGTGCAATTTATTGCGGCACCATTATCGTTAATAACATCCAATTTATAATAAGTATTGGGCTCCGTCGTCCCGATCGCGACAGTCCCTCCCATCACAGCTAATTTAGCTGTCCCGGGATTCGCTGTTCCGATCCCAACATTACCGTTGCTGGCAATGCGCATTCGCTCTGTCGGAGCAGTCGCTGACGTTACATCTCTAGTTTTAAACACCAATGACCCCTTCGTGGTATTATTCCAGCCAACAAGGCCGGGATCAATACGGTAGCCCAGAGAAACCGGAGGCACGCCGGCACCCTGGCGATAGGAGAAGCCCAACAAGGTTTCCTGGTCCGATCCAGCGGCATTATTGAATTGCGCGACCACCCCGTTGCCTGTATTATCAACAAGCAATTTTGTCGATGAATCCAGGGCCAGGACCGCCGCGCCACCGCCTGAAACATGAAGCGGGACTATTGGGCCCGTTATACCGATTCCGACATTCCCGTTCATCACTGCCAGTTTGGCCGATCCGATACTCGTTGTTCCAACGGCAACCTGATTGCTCATGCTGACAGCGCCTCTCATGTTGACGGTCCCCTCCATAGTAACTAAACTGCTAGTGCCTCCAACCCATAAATTCCCAAACGGATTCAGTGAGAGAGGCAGGACTTTAGCATTAGCATAATCATAAGCGGTCATTACAGGGCTTCCTCCGCCTACGGTAAGATAAACCGTTTTTCTATTGTCCGCGCCGGTACCGGTCGCCATAATCATCCCGTCGGTTAAAATCCTTGGGGATGAAGTGATCGTTCCGGGAGAGCCGAGCACAAGACCTTCTGCCGTCAAGACACCCGTCATAGTATCGCCAGTTTTTAAAACATTATCCTCCGCCGACTGCGCGCGGAAGGCGTAGGGGACCGACCGAAGAACCTGGGTCCCCACGACTTGCCCGCCGATCGTGAACGCGAGATAATGATCTGTATTGAACAAATCACTAGGTGCGGCGGATAAATTAAGCCCCATATTAAAAAAGCCCGTGTCTTGATTTATCCAGATCGTCGTCTGTGGCGTTGATGAGCCCTGACCTTCATATTTAAGGGTGTAAGTTGTTGTCCAGACAGCACCATCATCAATATCGATCTTAATAAGCGTGCCGCTCGCCGGGACAGCGCCGGCAGTGGTCTTTAAAATACCTTGCAAACTGATCGCCTTCGGGATCGCCGCCCAGCCGGTGCCAACTAGGATCACCATCACCACCATCATTAAACCTGCCGTCAATATTTTTTTCAACATATCATTGTCCTCCCTTTTTCTATTCAACTGTTTATCGACGTTTACACGCCGACTTTTGCTTCCAACTTATCCAACCGGTGATCCTGTTCGCGGTCCTTGCCCCTTGCGCACGTCTGCTCATCTCTGATTTTAGCTAGTTCACCCATGACCTTATCCAATCCGCCCAGAATTTCCCTCTTCACTTCTTTGGCACTGTCGTCAATCTTCTCAATGAGTTCGGTTCTAAGACCATTAATCGAAGTCGTCAATTCATCTTTTGTCGCAAAGACCTTTAGGCCTTCCTTCGTCGCAAAGGCCTTTAGGTCTTCTTTCGTCGCAAAGGACTTTAGGTCTTCTTTCGTCGCAAAGGACTTTAGGTCTTCCTTTGTCGCAAAAACTTCTTTTAATTTTTCTACGTCTTTATTCGTTATCGCCATATTAATACGTATCCCAATTCAATCCTCCTACGCTCCTCGATAAACTCGGAGCTTCGGAGGACAGACATCAATAAGTATCCCAGTTCAGCAAATCCTGGCCCAGTAGATCCTGCGCCGCCTTGGTGCGATAGATCATCTCGACGGTCTCTTCGCGCAGGAGCAGCTTGTTCGCTTCAAACGACTTGCCCTTGAGGAATTCTAACAGGCCCGCCTTATAAGCGCCAGCGACTATCTTGGCCGCCCAATGATAAGTCGACAGGTCGAGGAACTGGTTCTCGTACGCCTCCTCGGAGATGCCGGCGAACCGGGCGATCATGGCCAGGCCCTCCGCCCGGGTGATCTTGCCGTTCGGTTTAAAGACATTGCCGGGATAACCCTTGACCACGCCGAGCCGGGCCGCTTTGTCGATAAAGCCGGCCGCCCAGTGCTTGGCGCTGACGTCTTTGAACTTGACGGCCGCGGTGGTGCGGGCCAGGAGAGCCGCCGCTTCGCGGGTCGCCAGGGCGGCCTCCAGCGTGCCTCTCGCCGCCGCCCCGTAGCCAGTGATCTGGTCAACCGTCTTCATTAATAATGTACACATCTCGGCCCGCGTGATATTGCCGGTCGGCCGGAAAGTGCCGTCGGGATAGCCGGTGATGACGTTCTGCATCGCGAGCAGCGAGGTCGGCACGTCAACCCAGTAGCCGACCGGTACGTCGGGGAAGGTCAAGAGGCGCAGCAACCGCGCCGATTTTGATTGCATGATCTTATTGTTATTATCATAAATGCTGGCCACGACCTTGTTCTTGCCCACCTTCAGGTCGTAATTCGTGTCAAACTCACCCTTGAGGCCGAATTTTGTCAGCGTACCGCTGATGGTCAGCTTGCGCGCCGACGGGTCGATGATCGTGCCGGCGACCTTGGTCGCCGCTTCAAAGGTGATCACCTTGTCCGGCGGCAGTTTCAAGACAAGCTTCTCGGTGATCTGCGGCGGCGGCGGCACCAGGCCGTAAGAGAGCGAGAAATAGCTGTTGTCGATGTTGGGCGCGCCGGCAAAAGTATGGTAGGCGTAATCAAAATTAAAGCCGCCGACGTTGAGGCCGACGCCGAACGCGTTGTCAGAGACCGTCGTCAAGCCGCCGGCGCCGTCCCCGACCGCGTCCTGGTCGATCGCCCCCCTGATGGTCAGCAGGGAAATGGGCTTCCACTCCGCGCCGACGTGCAGGACGATCGGATAGCCCTTGACCGACGGGTAATTGTCAAAATCGACCATCAGCTTGACGTCATGGTCGCCCAGCGTGCGGAGCGCGTTCTCTTTGCCCAGTATCCGGAAGACCGAGCCGCCTTCCACGACGGCCGGATAATTCTCTTCATGTCCCGAAGCATAACGCAGCTTGCCGCCCATTGAGAAAGGGAGGATGTTCTGGACCGCCAGCCCGAAGGTCATCCATTTTTGCGGCGGGTAAAACTTGGCGCCGAGATCAAGGTCCATGCCCGAAGCATCGCCGCCCGTGATGCTGTCGCCGAACAGCGACGCGGTAAAAAGCTTGAGCGTGGCGCCGAAAGATAATCTCTCGGCTATCGGCAGTTTTTTGAGCCAGTCAACTTTGTCCGCCTTGTTGCCGTAAGAGAGGGCCAGCACCCCGTTACGGTTGCCCATCTCCGGCTGGGAAGTATCGATCACGTAGATCGGGTCGGCCGGATCGGAGCCCGCTTCGATGGTCGTAGCAAAGGCGCCGCCGATCGAAGAGCCGACATAGGCCAGGCCGAAGACGCCGGCCGTGGTCGGATAAAGACCGGAAAACGACAGATAGCTGTATTCGTCGAGGAATTTGCCGGACATCGAGGTGATCTGCCAGCTGGGAGCTTCGGCAAGACCGGCCGGATTGGTGTAGATCGCGCTCGTCCCTTCCGCCAGACCGATAAAGGCCTTGCCCAGTCCAAGTACGCGGGCGTCAGGCACCAGGCGGGTCGGGTCCATGGCCGAATAACCGTAGGCAAACCCGGGCAGGAAGATAAACAACAAAATGACAATTGTTATTGCCGACCCAACGACCGCCGGGCGCCAAATTTTTGGTTTTGCTGTCTTCATTTATTAAGTTTGGTTGCTATTTTTGGAACTTGCTCGGTTCGGGCAGCATCATCAGCGTAAATTTCAACAGCCGCTTGCCGGTCGCGTTATCGGTTGCAATACCAATAATGTTGCCGGCGCGAATATTTTGGGAAGCGAATTCCGTCGCCGGGTTGATCGTTACTTTGACCGTCCCCGAAATCGCCGAAGCGCGCACGGGGGCACCAAAAGATTTTTTGTAGGCCACGTCCCCGCCGGGCCCGCTGATAAACACCAGAGTAAAGCCCTGCGGCAAATAAGTATCGGGGAATTTAAGATTAAGGACCGTCGGCTTGTCCGGGTCGAGGACCTTGCCGCCCGCAATAAATCCACCGCCGCCGGAAACCGGCCCCGGCGCCGGCGCCGGCACCCGCACGGTCAGTGGGGTCCGGCCGACATTGCCGATGCTGTCTTCGGCGTAGAGCTCAATGGTCGCGATCCCCTGGGCCAGCGTGGCCGGGAACGTGAAAGAAACATTAGCGTGGTTAGCCGTCTTGAGAGTCGCCGCACTGCTGGGCAGATAATAGACCTGGGTGTAAGCCCCGCTTTGTTGCAAAAGCACTTTGAGGTTCAATGTGGCGGCGGTCAGGGGAGCCGTTGACGCCACCTCAAAGCTGATCGTCGGCGAAGGAGTGATATCGAGCGGCACCAGGAGGGGCTGGTATAAGTGCTGGTCGGGCTCGCCGAGATTGAACCAAACGTCACTGACCGTGACCAACCCGTTGTTGCCCGTGACGGTGAAGGAGCCCGCCAGACTCGCCGTGGTCAGATCGGCATTGGTGACCGTTATCTCTCTCGCGCTGGCCGCCGCGCTCTGGCCGACGATCACGACGCCGCTTGCCTTGGTCGTTGTTTCCGCCGTGGAAGAAAAGAACTGGACGCCGCTGCCCGAAGCGGTCAAAGCTAGGCCGCTGCCAAAATCAGTACCCGTCACCTCCACCGTGCCGACCCAACCCTGCATTTTTGAATTCGGAGCAACCGCGGTGATCGACGGCGCCCCGAGCTTGTAGACGTTGCCGTTATCGCCGACAACATAAGCATGGACCACGTTGTCCGCCAAAAAGATAATATAGATGTCGCGTAAATTGACCGCCGTATCGAGGCCGGCACTGCCGGGATTATAATAAGTAAAACTGTTGCCGCCGTCCTTGGTAAAGATGATCGTCCCGTTATCGCCCACCGCCCAGCCGATCAGTGAACTAATAAAATAGACCGATTTCAAATTCTTGGCCGCGCCGATGGCGGCAACGACTTTGCCCGCCCTCTCCGTCCAGCTGGTGCCGCCGTTCGTCGTGGTCTCAAAGGAGCCGTTATCCCCGACGGCGAAGCCGGTATCCTTGTCAAGGAAGAAAACCTTGTTGATCTTCGAGGTACCGGTAAAAACCGTCGTATTATTTTTTGTAATGATGTACGAACCGGTCGAGACCGTCTGTCCCCAGGTCCAGGTCGAGTCGCTGGTCAAGGTTGCGCCGTAGATCTGGAAGTCGGCGATCGAAGAGGTGGAAAAAGTCGCGCCGCTATCGGTCGAGCTGTATAAATAACTGGTCGTGCCGCTGCCGGGATAAGCGGAGAACACCCGGTTGGTGCCGGAGTAGCCGCCTTTGAGAAAGTAAAAGCCGGCCAGCGCGGCCGGCGTGATATCGCCAAAGGTCGCCCCCGTATCCGTCGATCGGTAGAGCTTGCCGTTAGTCATGAGGTAGCCTTCGCCCGCGGCTGGGAAGATGACGTCATTGATCGTCGCGGCGCCGACCGCCTGATAAGTGAACGAACCGCCCTGGTTGACCGTCTTGAGCACGGTCCCCGCCGCGCCGACGGCAAAGCCGGTATTTTTATCGATAAAAAAATCGGCGGTAAGGTTTTGGGCGGGGGCTTCTTTGGTGAGTGTATTCCAGCTCGCGAAGGCCAACGAATTGAAAAGGACTAATCCGACAATAATAATTAATAATTTTCTTGTCACAGTTTTTCCTTTAGTCATTTTATTATACTCCTTCTATTTTTTCTGTCAATCGAATTTTCGCTAGCGCAGCCGTTTGGCCGCGGCCTGGCCGAAGGGCGTTTGATACATCAT
>JAQUOB010000019.1 GCA_028717325.1 Candidatus Margulisiibacteriota bacterium | reverse complement strand
AATTAGGCATTCCCTATCAGACCATCGCCATGTCGACCGATTACGATTGCTGGAAAGAAAATGAAGAACCGGTCACTTTTGAAATGGTCATGAAGATAATGAAACAGAACGCCGAAAAGGTCAAACAGTTGCTGATCAAGGCCATCCCAAGGATCTAGAAAGGAACAACATGCCGATAAAATCAAGGATCAGGACCGTGCCGCACTGGCCCAAAACCGGGATCATGTTCCGTGATATTACGACCCTGCTGAAGGATCCCGTCGGGCTCAAGCTCTGCATCGACGATTTCGTCAAGCGTTACGAAAAGACGGAACTAGATGTCGTGGTCGGCATCGATTCCCGGGGCTTTATTCTCGGCGGCGCCCTCGCCTACCTGCTGGGCAAGGGTTTTGTGCCCGTCAGGAAAAAAGGCAAACTGCCGGCCGCCACCGAAAAAGAAGAATACGCCCTGGAATACGGCACCGATACGATCGAGATCCATAAAGACGCGATCGAAAAGGGCCAAAAGGTGCTTGTCATCGACGACCTGATCGCCACCGGCGGCACCGCCATGGCGGCCGCCAAGCTGGTCAAAAAATTGCAGGGCGAACTGGTCGAGCTCGCTTTCATCGTCGACCTGCCCGATCTGGGCGGCCGGCGGAAACTGGAATCGGCCGGCTACAAAGTTTACGCCCAAACCTCTTTCGAAGGCGATTGATCAACTGCATTGAAAGTCAAAGGCAAACACTACCGAACCGTCTGGCTAAAAGGCAAGTCGGTCTTTATGATCGAACAGAATCTTCTCCCCTTTAAATTTCGTATTTATGAGGCTAAGACCTATAAAGACACCTGCCGAGCGATCAAGACCATGATCGTGCGCGGCGCCGGCGCGATCGGCGCCGCCGCCGGCTTTGCCATGGCGCAGGCCTGTCTGGCCAAAGCCGATCCGGCCAAAGCCAAAAAAGAGATCGAGGCAACAAGACCGACCGCCCGGAATCTTTTTTACGCCGTTGAGAGGGTCTTCTACGCCTCCGATCCTATCGCTGAGGCCCAAAAGATCGCCGATGAAGACGCTGAAAGTTGCCAGCAGATCGGCCAGATCGGCGCTAAATTAATTAAAAAGGGTGCGCGGATCGAAACGCACTGCAACGCCGGCTGGCTGGCCTTTGTCGACTACGGCTCGGCTCTCTCGCCGATCTACGCGGCCCGCGACGGCGGGAAAAATGTTTTTGTTTATGTCGACGAGACCCGGCCGAGAAGCCAGGGCGCGCGCTTAACCGCCTGGGAGTTGAAAAACGAGAACGTTCCCCACGTCATTATCCCGGATAACGCCGGCGCCTCTCTAATGTCGCAGGGCCGGATCGACCTCGTCATAGTCGGGGCCGATCGGATAGCGGCAAACGGCGATGTTGCCAACAAGATCGGCACGCTGGAGAAAGCGATCTGCGCCAAAGCTTTCGGCATCCCGTTTTACGTCGCCGCGCCCACCTCGACCTTTGACCCCGGTTGCCGGACGGGCAAAAATATCCCGATCGAAGAAAGATCGGCCGACGAGGTCCTGTATCAATCAGGCCGGGACGCGAGCGGCGCGATCAAAAAGGTACTGGTCTGCTCGCCGGGCTCGCCGGCGCTGAACCCCGCCTTTGACGTGACCCCGGCCGAATATATCACCGGTATTATCACCGAAAAAGGCATATGGAAACCCCAAAAAAAGTAATTCCAAAATTCAAGGTGGATTTCATCGGTGCCGGCGCGCCGCACGACCAGGGGCTTGAAGAATTAAAACGCTGGTGTTCCATCTTTCATAAAAAAGATCTCGCCCCGCTTTATGAGCACGGTTCGTTCGGCAATTTGAGCTTCCGGATCCAGGGCCCGCCGGGCGGCCAAACCGATCAATTTATCATAACTGCTTCGGGCTTAAAATTAAAAGACGATCTGACCGACGACTGTTTCGTCAAGGTCGTTACGGTCGATCTCAAGCAACAGTTGATCTCGGCCGCGGGCAGCCGGCTGCCTTCTTCGGAAACCATGCTCCACGCCGCCATTTATCAGGATAGAAGAGATGTCAACGCGGTCTTTCACGGTCATTCTCAGGCGATATTGAAATGTCGGGAGTTAACCGCGACTCAAAAAGAGGAGCCATACGGAAGCCGGGCCCTGGTTGAGAGCGTTCTGCCGCTCCTGGCCGATAACGACTTTATAATAATGAAAAATCACGGCTTTCTTTCCCTGGGAGCTACGATGAAAGCGGCCGGGGAGAAAGCGCTCGAGGTCCTTTCAAACTGCTCTTAACCGATCAAGTCCGCCAGCCATTGCCCGATCGCCAGTGAAGCCGTCAGCCCGGGCGATTCGATCCCGATCAAATTGACGAAGCCGGGCAAGCCGTTCGCCGATTCTTCCTGGATAATGAAATCCCTGAAACCATCGTCCGGCCCCTGGAGCTTGGGCCGTATACCCGCAGTATCCGGCGAGAGCATTTCTTCTTTCAGCCAGGGCAGATAGGTTTTGGCCGCCCGGTAAAAAGCCGGCCTTTTACCGGGATCGACATCGTAGCTGATCTCTTTGACGTAGGTCGCATCGGGACCGAGGCGGACAAAACCGTTAAGATCTAAAGTCGCGTGGACGCCCAGGCCGTACCCTTTTTCGTGCGGCACCGGGTAAACGAGGCGGTTAATCATGTCCTGTGAGCCGGCGACCGAAAAATAGTCGCCTTTACAATAATGCAGCCGGTAACCCAGTTTATCAATATCGAGGCCCGCGATTTCTGCCAGCCGGTCCGCGGACAGCCCGGCGCAATTAATCACATATTCTGCAGAAATTGTTTCTCCTTCTTTTGTCTTAATAAGAAAACCATCCCTGCTCCTCCCTCCTCCTCCCTGCTCCTCCCTGTCAATCCCTGTCACCTCCTGCCCAAAAGCGAACATCACACCATTCTCCCGGGCTTGTAGATAGAGATATTCCATGAGACCGTGGGAATCGATTATCCCCGACGAGCCGGAATAGACGCCGCTCAACGCGCTGACGTTCGGCTCCAGGTCAATAACTTCTTGCCTGGAAAGAAGACTTAGTTCGGGCACTCCGACCGCGACCGCGTTCTCGTAGATCGCTTTGATCTTTGCCGCTTCTTGCTCATTGGTCGAGACGATGATCTTGCCGCATTTTTTATGTTTGATCCCCGCTGTCCGGCATAATTCATAGAGCATTTTGTTGCCCAGAAGAGAGAGCCGGCTCTTCAAAGAATTTTTGGGGTAATAAAGGCCGGCATGAATGACTTCGCTGTTGCGGCTGCTGGTTTCCTGGCCGAATTTTTCGCGGCGTTCGAAAATGACGATGTCGCCTTCAAGTTTGCGCGTCAGCGCTTCGGCCGCCGCCAGGCCGATTACACCTGCGCCGATTATCGCGCACCTGATCTTAGCCAAGGTTGCTTTTGCCCAACTTTTTCCAATTGTCGGTAAAGAAGGCAAGTAAAATCCCGGAAAACAGCCCGACCACCAATCCGATCTTAACTTTTTTATCCGTCGACGGTTCCCATTTTCCCCGCGGCTTCTGAGCCCGGTCGATGATCGAGAACGGCATGATCTCCTTGGATTCATCCAGTTTGACCTGCTCGTATTCCTTTCTTAACATCGTATAGACCGAATTCTGTATTTCATACTCCCGGGTCAGCCGCGCGGCTTCAATGCCCTGCGCCTGGGGCATTGCTACCCCGGTCGCTCCGGCTGCGCCAATCCCCGATGCCCCCGAGAACAAAGTGTATTGTTTAAGCCTTTGTTCCGCAATTTGCAATTCCGCGCCGACTCTCGGCAATTGACCTTCTATGTACTCGCGTTTTTTCTTGGCCTCGGAAAAATTTAAATTATTCCAGTAATAGGACAGCGCATCGGCATAGCCGTTCGCGAGATCCGCCACCAGCTCTCGGTCGTAGAACGCGACTTTGAGGCGGATCAAACCGTTTGAATTCGTCGGCTTCATTAACGTGCTCTGAACGATACTGATCAGCGCTTGGTCGCTCGCCGCGGGATTATTCCACCCCTTGATCCGCTCCCGAAGCCGCAGGTCTTCAAAAACCTTGGCCGCCACCGCCCGGCTCTGAACAAGTTCGGTCAGGTCCGAAAGATTGCCGCCGCCGGTAGGCAAATTGATGCCCGCGAACCCGGATAGGCCGGCCAGCGAGGAAGTGGCGGAGCCGTTCGATTTGACCATGATCGTCGTTTCGGCCGTGTAAACCGGCGTTTCCTTTAAACTGAGCATGTAGCCGCCGATGCCAGCCGCCGCCGCCGCCAGCAAAATTATCAGCCAGTACCGCCGGATTACCCCCAGAATTTCCCTTAAATTAATTTCTTCTTCCATTTAACTATCTCCTTTATCTCTTGATAAATGTGGTGTAAAACGCAAGCATCGTGAACAGCAGGGAAGTAAAACTCGCGAAATCGTTAAAATAAAAGAATTGCGTCGGGATATTGATCACGTCCCCGGGCATTATTTCCACATCCGCCGACGGGTTGCCGTTAAAGATCGCGTCCGAGCCGTTGATGCCGATCTTTCGATCCCGGCGGGTTATCGTCGCGTAAGCCAGATTGGCATGCGCTGTGGGACCGCCGGCATAACTGATATAGTCGGTAAATTTTTTGCCGGGCAAAAATTCAAACCGGCCGGCGCGGGCCACTTCCCCGTAAACGGACACGAACTTCTGCTCACCAATGTACAGCGGCTTGTCTTCGGAGCCGGTCAAATAGATCTGGACGCGGCGCGGCTGGCTCAAGCGGAAAGAGAATCTATATTTCTCTTTATAATTTTCTTTAATTTTCTTGTCGATCAATTCCTTCGCCTTGGGGATCGTCAAACCAAGCAAATCGATCTCGCCGATATTGGGGAAATATATCTTGCCGTCCGGTCCGATCGTAAATACTTGGCTGATGGACATGTCATTCTCGCCGACGATCAGATTGACGGCTACCTGGTCACCCGGGGCCAGTTTATATTCATTTTCAACGATCGCGTTGCCCGAATAATTGCTGGCCGCGTTGCTAGTCGATACGCTTGTTGTGCCGGCTGACGGCCCGGCCGGGATATCGACTTCCGACAAGCGCCACGCCTCAAGGGCATAAATAGGACTATAGAAAGTAACGACAAAAGTCGTGATCAGCGCCCAAACGATCTTTTTACATGTTATTTTCTTCATTTCTTTAATTATCCTCCTTTAATGATTCTTAACCGGCCACTTCTGCCTGACCAGACGTAATATTTCTTCGCCCAGGATCCGGTATTGTCCCCCGACTTTCCCGGCCTGAATAACTTTTTTTTTGATCAAGCGCAGAAAGGTTGAGCGGGAGATTTTCAACAAGGTCTTGGTTTCTTCGGCTGTATAGATCTCTTTTTCCCTAACTTCCATGACTGCTACAGTGTATCATAAGATGTCAAAACGTGTCAAATTATTTCTAAATCAGACTAAAACCTGACTTAAATGAAAAATTCTTGTGCCCGAGATAACTAAAAGCTACATTAATAAAAGTCAAGGCGGCCTGAGCAATGACCGGCGAGAACCGGAAAAACTCCACGCCAACCGGCAGCAGGGCAAAGTTCAAGAGAAAGGCCAGGCCGTAGACAATATAAAATCTGGCATACTCCTGCAGGTAATTGCCTTTGGTTTTAAAGACGAATAGCTTGTAGCCGACATAGGCGTTGGTGATGCTTAAAATATTGCTGAGAATGAGGAGCCACAAGTAATGGACGCGGTGGCCGAGCAAATAATAAAACGCCACGAAGGCCAGGTAGCCAAAGATCGTATTCCAAAGGCCGACCAGGAGATAATCTATTTTCTGGCGATGATGATGATAGATCCGTCGGATCAAAAGTTTACCCGCTCCTTTTCGATCACCAGGGGCCTTTTCAGCACCTGGGTATGGATCGCACCGATGTACTCCCCGATAATACCGATAAAGAACAGCTGGACCGCCGAGAAAAAGAACAGGCCAATGACCAGGGGGGCGATGCCGACGGAAAAGCTATCCCAGAAGATCAGCTTATAGACGAGGTAGCCGAAAGCGAACAAAGCGCTGACGATCGCCGTGCCAAAGCCCAGCATGGCCGCCAGCCGCAGCGGAACCTTGGAATGATTGGTGATCCCCAGCATCGCCATGTCATAGAGTGTATAAAAATTGTTTTTGGTCCGGCCCTGCCGGCGCGCCGGCTGGACATACTCAAGCCGGGCGACCTCGAAGCCGATGTCGGCGATCAAACCGCGAAAATAAGGGTACGGGTCGTCGATTTGCCGCAACAGTTCGATCACTTTTTTATCGTACAGGCCAAAACCGGTAAACCCCCTGACCTGTTCGATCTCGGACAGTGTCCCGATGATCCGGTAGAAAAGATTGCGAACGGCGAACATCCAGCGGGCTTCCCGGCTCTCCTTTTTGACCCCAACAACTATTTTATAACCTGCCTCCCATTTTTTTATAAGATCGATTATCATTTCCGGCGGGTCCTGGAAGTCGGCTACCAGCGAAATGACCGCGTCGCCGCGGCACTGCAGCAAACCGTGGAACGGCGACCGGATATGGCCGAAGTTGCGGCTATTGACAATAATTTTGACGTTCCTGTCCCTGGCGGCGATTTCTTTTAAGATCTTGACCGTCCGATCGGTGGAGGCGTTGTCGATAAAAACATGTTCGTAAGAATACATGGGCAGCTTCTGCGCGAATATTTCTTTAACTCGCCGATAAACCTCGGCGATATTCTCTTCTTCGTTATAACAAGCGGTCATGATACTGATCAGCTTCATCGGTTCACCCCTTTAAAAACAACTTCCCGGCCCGCCTGACACCTGGCCACCAGCTCGGCGATCCGTTTATTGTCCTCTTCAGAAATAGCCCGGTAATAATTTTGTTTGTTCTGCAGCCACAGCAATTCAAATTCCAGGGCCTTTTTTAGCCCCGTCTCAGGCTCGCCAGCCAAGGCCCCGGCACAATTAAAACAGACCTTTCTCGTTTCGAACCTGTCGAGCAGACCGGCCAGCCCCTTCAGGAACGGCAGCGAATCGACCGAGATCGTGCCGCCGATCACGCAGATCAAATTTTTGCTCTTGGCCCGGACCAGTACCTCTCTGATCACCTCAAAGACAGCCGGACCGTTGATCTCGCGCTTATCAAGGGACATCGAACCGACGAGGTCCGACCGCCCGATGACTACGCCGTCCAGTCCTTCTATCTCTTCGACGGCCAGCATTGGCTCAAAATTCCTGACCGCCTGGATAGTTTCAATATTGACCAGAAAATCGATCTCTTTTTGCTCATCGGCCGGGAAAGCGACGTCGACCGCCCGCAGATATTTCTGCAGGGCGAAAGGGGTCTCGACCATCGGCGCAACCAGTTGGTCCACTCCGATCGCTCTGGCATCGTACATGTCGCGGACCGCTTCACAGCCGCCGATCTTCAGGGTCAGGGGAGAACCGGCCGCCAGGCAGATCTCTTTTAATCTCATCAGTTCTTCGGTCCTTGTCCCTTCGGCTTCAAATTCCGCTTTGACCCCGACGACATGATATCGGTCGATCAGTTCTTTAAGCCGTTCAACCATCCTGAGCTCAATAATGTTCATTAGTTTTTTTTCATCCGATCAGGCGGCGGATCGCCGCACCGTAGTTTTTTTCCAGCAATCCCGCCCTGTTCTCTTCGGCCGCCGAGATACCCTCTTTGTAGCCGGCCTTGTTCTCCAACCAGATCAGCTCAAAACCGAGCGCCTTGAGGATCGCCGCTTTTGGCTCGGCAGCCAAAGCGGCCCGGCTGTCAAAACAAACCTTTCTGGTCTCAAACCGGTCAAGCCGTCCACCCAGCGAGCCAAAGAACGGTATGGAGTTGGCCGAAACTCCGCCGCCAATGGTACAGATCAACCCGGCCGCCTTGGCCCGGTCAACGGCAGCCGTCACCAACTGACCGATCTCGGCCTGATCGACGCAATCACCACCCAGGCCGCGGGAGCCGCAAAGGTCGACCCGCTCGATCACCACGCCGGCCAGGCTCTTGATCTCAGGCACCTTGAGTATCTCCGGCAGATTGTTAAAAGCCGAGACCGTCTCGATATTGCAGTGGATCTCCAGCCCCACCCTTTCCGGCTCCGGAATGAACTTGTCGACCGCCTGAAGATATTTGCGCAGGGAGTAGGCCGACTCGATCATCGGCGCCACGAGATAATTGACGCCGATCGTCCTGGCTTCAAGAATGTCCCTGACCGATTCACAGCCGCCGATCTTGAGCGACAGGCCGAACCCCGCCTTCATGCTTATTTCCTTGAGCCGCAACAGCTCTTCCAGTCCCGTTCCTTCGGCTTCAAATTCCGCCCTGACGCCGATCGCCCCGAAATTGCTGCCAAGATCTTTTAATATCCCGACCATTCTTTTTTCCGCCGTATTCATGTTGTCCTAGTAGCCGGCCCGACCGGCGAAACGATCATGATCTTCTCAAGAGTTTTCCTGTCGATAAAAGGGAACATATCTTCCAGGGGCCGGGAGACAAGACGACCGTCAGGGCCGGCGGCGGATGAGACCTTGGGCAATAAGGTCTGCTTCGGGTCCATCATGATCTCGCAAATGACCGGGCCCGCGGCCCGCAGTGTTTTTTTAAGCCCGGCTGCCAGGTCCTTATCCGTTTTGAGCCTCATCGTTTTTAAACCGTAGGCCCGGCCGATCTTCAGGACATCGGGGCAGACAACTCCGCCGGCGGGGCCGGACGCAACGTGGCGCCCGTCGAAATAAGCGTCCTGCGTCGCCCTGATCGCCAGATAGCCGCGATTATTCAAGACAAAGATCTTGACCGGCAGTTTATAGGTCATAATGGTCTGCAGTTCCTGAAGGTTCATCTGGAGGCTGCCGTCGCCCGTGATCAAAACGACCTGTTTCTTACCGCGCGCGATACAGGCGCCGATCGCCGCCGGCAGATCATAACCCATCGAAGCGCAGCCCTGATTGGCCAGCACTCTGACCCCCGGTTTGATCTTCATGGCCTGAAAAGTCGAGGTGTAAGCCGTGCCGTTGCCGGTTACCACCTGGTCGCCCGCTTTCAATAACTTAAATAGTTGATCGGCAAAGACATAGGAATTAACGTATTTCGGATTAGCCGGGTTATCCGCTAAAACACTGGGCACGGTTGCCCGCCGCTTCGCGCACCAGTCCAACCAAGCGTTTCTTCTGGCGGGACGCGCGCCCCCCAATTGCCGCAACAACTCCTCAATGAACAATTTGGCATCCGTTTCGATCGGCAGGTCGATCTTTAAGGTCGGCTTCTTCAGTTCATCACGGTCGATGTCAACCATGATCTTATAGGCCTCACGCGCAAACGTCTCGTAACTGTAACCGATCTGCCGCACACCCAGCCGCGCGCCAATCGTCAATAACAGATCGCTGTTCTGCGCGACAAAATTGCCGAGCCGGTCGCCGCAGATGCCCGGCCGGCCGAAGAAGAGCGGATGATCGGACGGGACAAGATCGTGCCCGCAAATGGCGGTCACGACCGGGATATCCAACCGACGGATCAATTTTTCAAATTCTTTGACCGCCCCAGCCAATCTGATGCCGTGGCCGGCCAGTAGAACCGGCCTTTGGGCCGACTGCAACCTGGCGACAACCTTGGCGACCTGTCTTTTTAATTTTTCTTTATCGAGCCCGGCCGCGTCTTCGCGCGGGTCGTACGGCTTCAGGTTTTTTTCGTCGACCGGCGCCGCCTGGACGTTGAGCGGAATGTCCAGCCAGACCGGGCCGGGCCGGCCGTGAGTTGAGAGATAAAGGGCTTTTTCCAGATGATAGCGGATACTTTTCGGATCGGTCACCATCAAGGCGTATTTTGTGACCGGCCGGACGATATCGACGATATTTATCTCCTGGTCGCCGAGCTGGCGCAATTTAAGTTCCGGGCAGGCGGCGATCGTTGTTTCGAACTTGACCTGGCCGGAAAGATAGAGGCAGGGGATCGAATCGAGCCACTGGCCGATCACGCCGGTCAGCGTATTGGTGCCGCCCGGTCCGCTGGTCACCACCACCGCGGCGATCTTGCCGGCCGTCCTGGCATAACCTTCGGCGGCCATGGCCGCGGCCTGCTCGTGGTGCGGACAATAATATTTTAATTTCTTATTTTTGCCGACGGAATCGACCAGATGCATCGCGCCGCCGCCGGAGATCATAAAAATATCCCTGACACCGAATTCCGCCAGCCGCTTGACGATATAATCAGACAGTTTGATCATTTTTTTTCCCGATAACGAACGCCTGCCGCCAGCCGAACGTCGCCATATAGCCGAAAAATAATTTTTTCCCGGTCAGTCTGACCGAGAGCGCATCCAATAAATTGATCGGCAATAAACGATAGACAAGGTCAAGCAGCAGCGTAAGGAACGATGCGCTTAAGGTGGTGGTAATGGTGGTGGCATAATGAATTTTAAAACCCGTATCTCCCAGCAGTTGGGAGATCCGCTGAACGCTGGTCGGGTAGCCGTGCGACCAGTCGACTTCCCAAAAGGCCTCTTTCCAGCTGTTGATATCGGGTGAAATAATGACTATATAGCCGCCGGCTTTTAACTTTTCGTTGGCCGCCAGCAAAAGCTCGCGCGCCTGCGTAAAACCGTCCATATGCTCCAAAAGATGGGACAGCCAGATAACGTCAGCACCCTCTCCTTTGGGAAACGGCGGAACTTGCGCGCAATCAACATCATAGCCCAGCGACCTGAGCTTGTCGGTCTGGGCCTGGTTTAGCTCTACCCCCCGGAATTTAATTGAATCGGCGCGGCAAAGTTCCGCCAGGTGGCCCCAGCCGACACCGACCTCGAAAAAGCTCTTTTGCTTCAGGTTCGGAATCTTTTTCATGGCCAGGTTTAAAAGACGCCGGTGAAAGCCCTTGATCATTTTTTCCGCCAGCGGCAGGGATTTTCTTTGCAAATAATATTCGCTGTACTGTTTTGTCGTCATTTAATTAGCCCGATATTTATTTATCATAAAGCAAGCACTCCCGGTCAAGCGAAGCTATGTTGTCCGAATACCAGCCCCATAATTTCCTGATCGCCGCGTCGATCGGCGTCAGGGTTAGACTTTTCATCTCACTCCGCAACCGGCTATTGTCCCCACTGTATTCAACGCCAAGGCCCGGCTGGGCAATCTTGATCGGCAGGTCCCGGCCGGCGATGGTTTTGACTTTTTCCGCCAGGGCCAATAGCTCGATCGAGCTGTCCGGCGTGATATTGTAGGCCTTGTGCCGGCCGCCGTCGTCGATAAAGTGCTCAAGCACCGGCCTCAGGTCATCGACGTGAACGTAATCGAACCGGCGGTCCTGTTTGATCGTCAGCGGCAGATCGAACAGCGTTTTGCAGATCATGTTGGAAATGAACCTGATCGCGTAATCTTCGTACCGGCCGAAGATGCCGAAGAGCCGTAATTCGGTGATATTTTTTGTCTGCTCGATATATTTGGCCGCGATGTATTTTGAAAAACCGACCTCGTCGATCGGCACGTGCGCGTCAAAATATTCTTCCTTCATCTTCGGCCGGTAATAGCGCTGATCGTACACCGCTCCGGAACTAAGATAGATCAGGCGGCCGAACAGGTCCGAATTCCTGGCCAGGTTAAAGAACAGGCGGCAGTTATGGTCAAGCTGGTGCGAAGCGTCCCTGGCGTTGCGATGGCCCGGCCGAACGGCACAGTGAACGACGACGTCCGGCTTATTCTTTCCCAGATAATTTTTGACCGCGGCTTCATCAAGCAGTTCCAACTCCGCGTGGCCGGGGGCCAGCAGTTCATAGCTTGAGTTGAGCTGTTCGATGATATTCCGGCCGATAAAACCGCTGCCGCCGGTGACAAATATTTTTTTCATCTCTTTTTCGCCGCAAAATCCCTGATCTGGTCGATCATGTAGTCAAGCATCCGGCCGGTCAGGCCGGGATAAACGCCGAGCCAAAATGTCCGGTTCATAATAATGTTCGTATTTATCAATTCCCCTATCTCCCTGTACCCTGCCCTCTTTTTTCTCATCTCGTCAAAACAGGGATGCTTGATCAGGTTGCCCGCGAACAGCATCCGGGTCTGCACCCCCCTGGCTTCGAGATATTGGACGATCTCATCCCGCGTAAAACCGGCGCTGTCTTGCACCGTCAAAAGAAAGCCGAACCAGCTCGGGTCGGAATTTTTCTGCTCTGCCGGGAGGATAAAAACGTCCGACAGATCGGCCAGCCCGTCCCTTAACTTCTGCCAGTTCTTTTTCCGCGCCGCGATCAGGGCCGGCAATTTGGCGAGCTGGGCGCAGCCGATGGCCGCCTGCAGATCGGTCGCTTTTAAATTATAGCCGAAGTGAGAATAAATATATTTATGGTCGTAACCGTAAGGCAATTCGCCCAGCCGGTGTTTAAAACGCCGGCCGCAGGAATTGTCATTGCCCGCGGGACAGTGGCAATCGCGGCCCCAGTCGCGCAAAGAATTGACGATCTGGCTCAACAAAGGATCATCGGTGTAGACCGCGCCGCCCTCGCCCATGGTCATGTGATGGGCCGGGAAGAAACTCGAAGTCCCGAGGTCGCCGAAGGTCCCTGTCTTTTGCCAGCGGCCTTTATATTTATACCGCGAACCCAGCGCGTCGCAATTATCTTCGATCAACCACAGATTATTCTCGGCGCAAAATTCTTTGACCGCTCTGACGTCGAAAGGATTGCCCAGGGTGTGGGCGAGCATGACCGCTTTGGTTTTGTCCGACAGCGCGTTCTTCAACTGGGCGCAATCGATATTGTACGACGGTAAAGTCACGTCGACAAAGACCGGGACGGCGCCGAACTGGACGATCGGCGAGATGGTGGTGGGAAAACCGGCCGCGACGGTTATCACCTCGTCCCCTTTTTTGATCCGCAGCTCGCCCAGCTTCGTCGAGGTCAGCGCCAAAAAGTCCAGCAGGTTGGCCGAAGAGCCGGAATTGACC
>JAQUOB010000018.1 GCA_028717325.1 Candidatus Margulisiibacteriota bacterium | reverse complement strand
GAACCGACGCCCGAATTTGTCGTCTTGCCGGCAAAGCCCGGTGAGGCGATCAATCAGCTTCTGGCGATCCAGAAGGAGGCGTTTGACGACGAGAAACCCGCTTCGCTTGACCGCCTGCTTGAGCTTAATGACAAGATTGCTGAAATTTCCAAACAATTCGGCGGAAATAAAAAGATAGAAGCGCTGGCCGGCTATACGCTGGTCCAGATCAGCGAAACGATCGAAGCAATACAAAATCGGGAGGAAAATTAAATGTTAAGAGTGCCGTTTGAAAAAATCACCAAGGGAGAATGGAAGCTTAGTAACGGAAAGACGCTGACCTGGGATACCGTCCTGGGCAATCTTCGCGCCCGAACCTTAGCCAAAGCCACGGTCAAGAAAACTTTGGCCACCATTCGCGACAATGTCACCCAGCCGGTTACCATGAAGGCGGCTTTTCCGGCCGACAAAATCAACGAACTAAACACCTTGCAGGCGGATATGACCCGGCAATACGTTAAACTGCCCAAAGTTAGGCCGCCAAAACCAGCCCCTGTCCTCGGGACAGCCGACGTTCTGCCCGAGTCAAAGCAGGCGGAAGAACCGGCGCCGCGCCCGACAGTCATGCTGCAAACCGATAAAATTGTTAATGAAGGGGTAACCTCTGCCCTCGCCGAAGCAATGGCCAAACCAAATGTCCCGCCGGCGGCGCCGGCTCCCACAACCGAAGTTAAAAAGCCCTCAATCCGGCCCCTGGCTCCAAGGCCAACACCTGTCACCGCGAAAACTGAACCAAAGCCGGCGCCAGATAAGCCGGTAGCCGAATCGCCGACAATGCCAGAATCAGGCCTGAAAGAAAAACTGGCTTCTGCCAAACAGCGTCTGGCCAGAGCGCTCAAAATGGCAAGAAGCCGTCCGAGTCCCGCGAGCTTCAGGACCCTGCAGGACGAGCTGACACTCATCAAAACGGAAGTCGGCGACGCCAATGCGCTTAGAGATTCGATTAGCAACTTAAACGGCGAGCTAAAAACGGCGCAGGAAAAATTAACCGAAGCCGAGACAAAGCTTAAAGAGCAGTCAGGGGCAAGCGGCCTCCTGGAGAAAGCTCGCGAAAATATGCTTAAAGCAAAAGAAGAAAGTGAAGGGCTCACGACTAAGCTGAAAGAAACACAGGCGGAATTGAAGGCCGCGCTGGCCAAAGTCGCCGTCGAAGATTACGTCGGTAAAATGGAAACCGAGCTGGCAAGCGTCCTGCTTGATTGGAAAAGCGTCACTTCAAGCATCACCGAATTGACGGCTAAGGGCGACAAGCTCTCGGCCAAAATGGCGGAACTGCGCGAAGATCTGGCTGGCTATCAGGGCGACATAACAAAAACCAGCCAATATTATCGCGTTCGAATGAAAGAAGAAGCGCATAATTATCGGGCCAAGGTGCTTAAAGATCATCCCGGTTTTGCCCGCTCGCTGGCGCGGCTCAAAGAATTAAAAGCGGCGCAGGCCGATCCCGAAGCGATCGCCGAAGTCAGGGAATTGATCCAGGCCAGGAGCGCGCCTCTCGTTCAAAAATTAAGAAAAGATACTTTAGTTGAGCTTAAAGCCGCCAAAGCCGGTGAGACAACCGCGATCCAAACCACTATCGACAAGATCGAGACACGGCTGAACGCGGTCAGGGCCGAAATAAACTTGATCAACCAATTGTTGCTTGAGCTCGAACAGAAAAAGAGCGATCTGACAGCTCGCGCCGATTCTCTGCGCGGCGAAGCCGGAAAGATACGCGCCGAACAGATAGGTCGGATGAGCGGCATTTATTCTCGTCTGGACAATATGGCGGTTGCTGTATCCACGGTCCTGCCCGAGAATAAATCATAAATAGTAAAATTTAGTGAAATTTGGCCCAAAAGCCATCGATAATTATATGGATAGGATTAGTCCGTCTTGAGAACGGGCAAAAATGGAGGATAAAAATGGTTGAAAGTATAAGTAATCTGGTTAAAAACATTACTGCTTCAGTAGTCAATAAAAAGGCCGAAGATGTAACAATAGGAGACGAAGCTAAGGTTATCAGCGGAGGTGTTGTCGCCGCCGTTACTTCTCCGATCTGGGCTCCGATCGCGCTTTCATCGATCCCGGTTGTCGCTCTATTAACTATACCGGGCTGCGGCGAGGAAGATATTTCGAATACTAATTGCGGCCCGGGTTGTGAGCAATTAACACAAGACGGCGGAATTAAAATTTCACCCGATGGCGGCTGGCAGATACCAACGCCCGACTCTGCCGCTGACGCGGCCAAAGAAGCCGCCAAACCCGATGTCATCACTCCCGAAGCGGCGGCCGATGGCCCGAAAGTTCCCGAAACCGGCTACGAGGATGTCCAGCACCCGCCGATCCCCTATTTCGAACCATTCTCTCGCGGTTTCATTCTCTTGGGCTGTGATAATAATCAAAATCAAGATGCGGGCACGGGAAACAACATAGAATTCAAAGGGATCTGCAATGCGGAATATCAAGTTAAACAGATGCCCGATATCGATATCTACTATTCCGGCGTGGCAACACTTAATAAATTGACCCTGACTATAACCGCTAACCCCCAGCTTTTTGATCCCAAGGCCCCTTGCTTGCCCGGAGCCATGGCGGAAAAGTGCGATAAATCCGACGCAGGAGACAAAATAGAAGATTACACCTGCTCCTTGAACCCGGCGATCGACCCGAATCTTGACAGCAACCGCCTGCCTGTTGCTCCGTATGCTTACGGATTTATCGACAACGTGGCCAAAAAATCTTACCCTATTCACAACTATGATCAGGCTCAATGGTGGAACAACCAGTTTGGCGCCCAATGCAAAGCCGGTGATGGCGGCACAGAATCTTCCGGCACCCCTATCACAATCGAACTGCCGGCTGATATAATCCATCATGATAACGGCCCCGACACCGTGAATGTGGATACCAAGGTCCTGTGGGCCAACGTCATCGGAACCAGCAATTATACCAGCGGGATATACGGTTACAGACAGGAATGCAGTTTACAAGGGAAATAAGATCATACAGGGGGAAAAAGATGAATAAAATGAAAAATATTTTAAAGATCGGAGGGATTGTATTCGGGCTGGTTTTGATTTTGCTAACGGTCGCGGGTTCCGCTAACGCTTCCGTTGTTATCCCCAGCAAAAGCGTTATCAATCCGGTCACACAAACCGTCTATGTCCCGAACAACGGCTCTTCTCCCGCCGAAGTCAGGATCTATTATCGCTCCGGCAATAGTTGGCTGGAAACAAGAAAAATAGTCATCACCACCTCCACCACTGCCAAGGTTTACGGCCTGGCGATCTCGGCGGACGGTAAAAAGTTATTTGTTTCGATCAATGACTCTTATCAATCCCAGTTGAGAATTTATGACCTTGACCTAAATAACTACGGGATTCCCGCCACCTACAATTATCAGCTTGCCCAGTGGACCCCCGCCAGCTACGATTCCCCAGCGGGTGTTACGGTTGTTGATAATCGCGCCTATGTGGCAGATATGGGCTCGGCGCGCGTCCATATTTTTGATTACGCTGGCTCGATCTGGAAAAAGACCGGAGAGATCACTGAAGGGCTGACCGGTTTAGGCGCCATCTATGATGTCACAACGGGCCCCAAAGTAAACAACAAATTTGGCTACAGTTACCCGATCTTTGTTTCCCGCAAAACCAACGTGGATGCGCAGACCAAACAGCTGTTCATGTATTCCTATAATTACGCGGTCAATCCTCAAACGTACGTTGTCACTACATCCATCACCTTTTCATCTTCCGTTAACGCTTCGGTCCCTACCTATATGAAGGTCGCGAACGGCAAGCTTTATGTCGCGGTCAAAGACGCCGCCGCCGATGTGAAAACATTCGATTACACCAGTGGAGCACTGGTCGAAGACGCCACTCCGATCAACAACGGCACGAACTTAAATTACGGCTGGGCCGGGCTTGATCTCGCGCCCGACGGCAGTGCTCTTTACTACACGCAGGCGCAGAATTCGAACGAAAACCCGACCTCGTTGATCAAAGTCGTACTGCCCGGCACAAACCCTATTATCAAAACAACCAATGCCTCCCCCTATGACGGCCTGGTGATCACGTCGGATAATATGTACGCTATCTCGACCTACAGCTGGGCCGGCACGATCCAAGCCGGCATGATAAACACCCAGGCGATCAAACCGGTCATTACCAGCATTTCGCCGACCCAGTGCGCTTACGGCGTCACTACCGAAGCGATCGTGACCGGCAAATATTTTACTGGCATTACAATTATAAATTTTGGTGGCGCGGATATGCCTACCAGCATCCTCTCGCCGACCACCGTCAAAGTTACTGTTGACGGGAGCTTCTTTGACAAGATCAAAGGAGAGATAAATAAAATCCAGGTTTTCGAGCTTGGAGGCAGAAATGGCAGTGACACCACCCAGATAGTAACTTTCCCAAATGTCACATTTACCGTTAATCCGTTGACGGCCAACCTGGTGCCCACCGTTACAAAGGTTTACCCGGCCAAGGCACCGAACACCGCGGATATCAGTATCGTAATTGAGGGGACTAATTTTGACGCCAATGACAACACAGTTATGCTGCAGACCCCCCAGCCGACAAAACTGAACGCAAAAGTAAATTCTTCAACCAGTGAAACCGTGACTATTCCCCAGGGCTTAGCGAAAGGCATCTATCATATTACCGTTGCCAACCAGTACGGGCCTTCGGCCCAGACGGCGGTAGACACCTTCGAAGTGATCCTTGGGGGAGAAGATACCACCCCCCCCACCACCGAGGGAATGTCTTTTAACGCCAGCGACGGCGGAACCGCTCAAGTGGTCTTGTACTGGGCGAACCCGTCCGATCCCGACTTGAAAAAGATCGTCATCGTGAAGAACGAAACCGGCTGGCCGGCGATCGACCAGAGCGGCATGGTCACCAAAGGTAGCACGATCTACTCCAACGATCTGCCCGTCCCCGCCGGCAGCGACACTTATACCGACACCAATGTCTCAACCGACAAGGTCTATTATTACGCTCTCTTTGCCCGGGACACCAGCGGCAATTGGAGCACGATCGTGATCCCCAAGACCAACGCCGATACCGGCATCACCGGCACTACGTCAAAGATCATCGTTCTCCAGCCCAACGGCGGAGAGGTCTTGGCTCCCAACTCAAAATATGACATTATCTGGGATAAAGCCCCGGACTCGCACGTTAAAGAATATTTTAAAATAGAATTTTCCCAGGACGGCGGGACCAACTGGAAAAGCGTCATTGACAGCATAGCAGGGAATATATACACCTGGGACGTCCCCAATATCAACACCACTCAGGCCAGGATCAGAGTCAGTTTAGTTACCGATCCTAAGATATTCGATATCTCCGACAACAACTTTATAATCGGCCAGGTCCAGACGCCGACCGTTACCTCTATCGACCCGAACAACGGCGCTTTGGGCAACGTCGTGCCGATCATCAATCTGGTCGGAGCGAACTTTGTTGACGGCGTAACCGTGAAAATAACCCGGGGTGGCGTTGACCTCAACGCCTATAACGTCAATGTTAAAGATCCCGCCCATATCAGCTGCGCGCTCAACATTCCCGCCAACGCGCAGATCGGGGCCTGGGACGTCATTGTTACCAATCCGGGCAATAAGACCGGCTCTCTGCCGGGCGGCTTTACGGTCTTCGATCCGATCCTGGCGCCCAAGGTCACCGCTATCGCTCCGAATATCGGGACCGTCGGCAACGCGGTTGCCGCCACCATCACCGGCGAGAAATTCGTTAACGGCGCTGTCGCCTATCTCGCCAAGACCGGTTATCCCAATATCACAGGGACGACCTCGTTCGTCAATGACAAGTCACTGACCTTTAATTTCACCATCCCGGCTAACGAGCAGGTCGGGCTCTGGAGTGTCATCGTCATGAACCCCGACTCGCAGAAAGCCGTCCTGTACAACGGCTTCAGCATCGTCTCCGACGCGGCCAAGGTGCCGACCATCACAGCCGTCTACCCGGGTCGCGGGCCAAGTTACGCCGATACGAACGTCATCATCGAAGGGACCAACTTCACGCAGGGCGATGCGGTCACCATCCAGACCGTGACCGAAATGAATCTCAAGAACGTGATCGTAACCTCGCCGACCAAGATGCAGGCCGCCGTGCCTGCCGGTTTAGCGACCGGTATCTATCATATAGTTGCCTCTAACCAGTACGGCGCCTCACAGCAGACCGCGGCCGATACTTTCGAAGTAATGAGCGGCAACGAAAATCCGCCTGTGCCGTCGCAGGTAACCAATTTCACGGCCACACCGGGGAATACGCTGGTTACCCTTAAATGGACGAACCCGAATGACAACGATATGGCGCAAATAACGGTCCGGAGATCGGATGCCACTGATCTTCCAATTAATCCAATTAATTATCCGGCCTATAATCAGGGAACCGAGATTTACGGCGCCGGGATCATTCCGAAACCGGGTGATTCAAGCAATAACGTCACCGACGCCGGTCTGACAAATGACAAAGTTTATTACTACGTCGCCTATATCAAGGATACCTCCGGCAACTGGAGCGTTCTCGATTACGATACCGTTGGCGGCCAGAACGCGGCTACGGGACAGCCGACGGCTACTGCCGGCGGCGCTATCACAGATTTGAATATTGTGCGTGATGGCGATACGCCAAACTCTTCCGTTACTGTCAGCTGGAAGACCAATCCGGCGCTTCATGCTCCGGTCAAAATCTATGTCACAAAGAACGGGGCCTTCACCACGAATGCCGCGGCTGACTGGACTTTGGTGGCGAATCCTGTTATAATTACCAAGGGTGATTTAGACACGTATACTGACACCAACCAGGTCGGCAACGGCACCGCTAAGTACTACAAGATACTGCCCTCAACCTCAACTTTAGCCAATTCTGACTTAGCCTCGGGTGTGATTGGCAAATTTGACCTTTCCGTCGGTCCGTCCGATGCCGAACCTGACAAACTGTTCATTTCCTTGCCGTTGTTCCCGATCGCACCAAAGACTAATTCGATCGCTGATGTTCTGGGTGCCCAGGTTAGTGAGGGAGACGGTATACTGGCATTCAACATGAATAAAGATGTCGTAACCGGTTCATTGTACAGTGCTGGCGTCTGGTCGGCTTTTCCCGGAGTACCGGCCATCAACACCGTTGATCCGGGCCGGGCTTACGGCTACCTGACCACAACGTCAAAATTTATCACAATTGTTGGTAAAGTCCTTGATACCGATAATGCGGCGATCTCCCTGACCGGCGGTTGGGATAACGTCGCTAATCAGGCAGCAATAGCGGAATGGATCGGCAATGCTTACCCGATGCCGGTGACAATCTCGAACGTCGGACTGACCAACGCTACTACCCAAGGTACTGATCCGACTAATGCTGGAACGGTCTACCAATTCAATGCTAATGCCGACCTGCTCAATGGGATTGACGGCATGGCCGTAAACACAACTGGTGGCTGGATGAACGGAACATTGATCAATCCCTCCACCTTACAGCTCGTCCCTGGCCGAGGCTACATGCTGAACGAACCTGTTAAGGCTACGTTCAACTGGGCCCAGCCGAAACCGTACTAAGGAGGATAGAGAAATGATCAGTAATATTAAAATGTCAAAAATTCTGGGAGGTCTGGTCTTAACGATTGCGTTGACTCTTTCTTTCTCCAGCGCGGCTTTCGCAACCGCGACAACGGTTTCTATGAACGGGACCAATGTCCCGCCCAACCAGATCTATAATAGTACCGGCATCGGCGGCACCTTGTTAGCAGCCGGTAAATATGTTCAATTTATTCAATCAAGCGACGGCACTGCCGGCGCTCCCGACATCGCGACCGGACTGCCCGCCGGTGATACGGTCGTTTCGACCGGAACTCTTGCTACCCCGGGAAATTTTGCCGCCTCGGCCAATATATCTGCTAATAATTTTGTCTATATCCGCGCCTGGGAAACTTGGACCGGCGTAGGCGCCCCGACCGGAAAATACGGGACATCGGTTCCGGTCAGCGTCGGGAGCGGATTTACTTTCACTTATAAACCGGCCAGCTTCGCTACTACAACCTCTATTCCCGTTCAGGCAACCCTTTCTTCGGTTAGCCCAGCCAGCCGCGGCCAGGGAGCAACTAATCAAAATATTATTTTAACCGGTTCAAATTTCCAAGCTGGAGCAACCGCGCAATTTGCCGGGGCAGGCATAACTGTAAATTCTACTACGTTCAACAATGCGACCCAGGTCACTGCTAATATTACTATTGCCCAGTCAGCCGCAACCGGCACAGGAAATGTTACCGTGACCAATCCAGGAGCGCCAGCAAGTGCTCCACAGACATTCACGGTCAATGCCGGCCCACTGGCGACCTCAACCAGTCTGAACTCACACGACCAGGGGTGGAGCGGTAGTATCACTGTTACCGGCACTAACTTCCATGCCGGTGCTTGGGCACCAGCCAATGTCGTTTTTAGCGGCAGCGGCATTACCGTTAATTCCGTCACTTATAATAGTGCGACCCAGCTGACTGTCAGTATGACGATTGCGGGCGGTGCAACGGCTGGAGGGCGGACTATTACATTAACGAATCCCGATGATGCAGGTTCTCTCACCAGTGGATCGATCTTTACGGTAACTGTCCCTGCGGTCCCGACCGTTACGGGCATAAACCCGACGAGCGGAACACAAGGCCAATCGAATCTGGCCGTAACAATAACCGGTGCTAATACCATTTGGAGCGGCGACATGAAGTCGTCCGTCCAGTTTTCCGGTGCCGGCATCACTATTAACAGCGCTACGGCGTCCGATACGACCCACATCGCAGCCAACATCAGCATCGATGGAGCGGCTGCGGCTACTCAAAGGACCGTTACCGTCACCGGCGCTCAAGGTAGTGCGACCTTCACCGTCATTGCGGCCGGTCAGCCAACTGTCACCGGCATCAGCCCGATCAGTGGTAATCAGGGTCAGTCGAATCTGGCCGTAACAATAACCGGCGCCAATACCAATTGGGTCGGAGACATGAAGTCATCTGTCCAGTTCTCCGGAGCGGGCATTACTATTAATAGCGCCACAGCAACCAACCCTACCAATATCGCGGCCAATATCAGCATCGACGGCGCGGCTGCCGCTACTGCCAGGACTGTAACTGTTACCGGCGCTCAAGGTAGCGCGACTTTCACGGTCAATGCAGTCGGAGGCCCTCTAACCATCACCACGACCAGCCTGCCGGACGGCACGGTCGGCACGGCTTACAATCAATCACTGGCAGCGACGGGCGGCACGACTCCTTACACCTGGACGCTGATCAACGCAACTGCTTTACCTGCCGGTCTTACGCTGGCCGCTAACGGCACGATCTCCGGCTCACCGACTACCGCCGGGACTACGAACTTTACGGTCCAGGTCGCCGATTCCGCGGCGCACACCGCAACCCAGGCGTTATCCATTAATATCACTACGGCAACCACCCCGACCGCCATCGTCATCGACGATTTTGAAGGCGGCTCGGTCGGCACCTGGTCGGGTTTAAATCCGACTTCCGGCTACTACACGTTCGGCGACGGCATGATGACGCCCGATAATACAAATATCACCGCCCAGGGCCCCGACGCCTCCGCGGCCAAGAACGGGACAAAAGGGATGAAGGTCCTCTTCTCCTACGTCCATAATGCCGACCCGAACAAGGATTGGGGCGATGGCTGGGGCGCGGCGCTGATCAAAACACTTGATCTGTCGGCCATGAAGAGCGTAACCATGAACATCAAGTGGGACGGCTCAAGCAACGACATCAAGTTCGGCTTCCAGGACAGCGGCAAGCACGTCTATGTCGCCACTATTCCGAATTCAACCTTGGCGGCCTTGAGCGGCTACGGGCAGATCGCGATCCCTGCCTCTTCTTTCAAAGAAGATACCGACAACCCGTCGCGCACGCCAGGCGCCATCGACTGGACCAAGATAACCAACTATAACTTTGCTTATCTCAACAAAGGCACGACCGTCAATTACCAGAACATCGATGACATCACGGCGCGGACGACCGATGAAGCGATAATCCCGCCGCCGGTCACCGGTGAAGCGCCGGTCATTACCAGCCTCTCGCCGACCGCGGCGCCGACCGGTACCAAACTGATGGTCTCCGGCTCCAGGTTCGGCTCCGGCCAGGGCTCGAGCACGCTCGTCTTCGAAAACAGCGTGACCCATTCAACTTATACCGCCAGTATCACCAGCTGGAACGATACGTCGATCGAAGCGATCGTGCCGATGCTGGCCCCGGCGGGCAGCTACACGGTCAAGGTCGTCCGCATCGCCATCCAGGCCGGTACGGTTACCGCCTTGGAGTCGAACACTACCGGCTTCCAGGTCACCTCGACCAGCGCGGGCGATATCGCGGTCATCTACCCGAACCCGTTCAACGCCGGTAAAGAGAATGTCACTATCGCGGTCACCAACACGGGCGGCGCGACGAGGATCGGTTTCTATATCTTCGATATGACCGCCCGGCTGACCTACAAATACGTCGCAACCAGCGGCAACCAGACCACCTGGAACGGCTACGATCAGGACAACGCGCTGGTCGGCGACGGCGCTTATCTCGTCAGAATAGTCAACGAGGACACCAAAGCCTTGCTCGCCAAGGGCAAGATCCTCGTGGTCAAGCACTAAGGTGAAATTCATGAAAAAAACTAACGATATATATACGGGGACAATAAACATGAAAAAACTATTACTGCTTACCGCTTACTGCTTATTGCTTACTGCCAGCGCAGTTTTCGCTGATGGCTATTTAAACGATCCGATGACGATCGGCGTCGGCGCGCGCGCCCTGGGCATGGGTAAAGCTTACGTCGGTGTTGCCGAAGACGGCGACGCGGTCTTCATGAACCCGGCCGGTATCGCCCGCTCGACCAACCCTAAACTCTCAAGCATGTATTCTTCGCTCATGGGCGACGTCAACTATGTCGTGCTCGGCGGCGTCTATCCTTACGGCGAAAAGTCGGCCATCGGCGCGGGCTACATCGGCAGCTCCGTCGCCGAGATCCCTCTGACCGATATTAACGGCTCTTCACTCGGCACCGGCCGCTGGGGCAACAACGTCATGTTCTTGTCTTACGGCACCTATTTGAGCGGGCTTGGCATCAAGCTCGACCGGGACGTGCTGGTCGGCGGCAGTGTCAAATATTTCAGCGTCGGCGGCGGCGGCAACAGTTCGGTTGAAGCGGGCGCCGGCACCGGCATGAACGTCGATCTCGGCCTGCTCTATCCGGTCAACGATTACATTATGCTGGGGGTCAACGCGCAAAACGCCCTCCCCGCCTCCATGGGCGCCAAGATCACCCACAACTCCGGGGCGATCGACAGCATCCAGCGCACCGTTAAAGTCGGGACAAAAATTACCCTGATCGGCAAAGAAGGGGCCGCGCTTTCTTCCCACGACACGCGCAAGCTCTACGGCAACATCGATTATGATTATAACGGCTCACGGCCCGGCGTCATGCATCTGGGCGCCGAGTTCTGGCCGACCAGCAACCTGGCGATCAGGGCCGGTCTGGACGACAAAGACCCGACCGCCGGCATCGGCGTGCGCATCTCCGGCGTCGAGTTCAACTACGCCTACCATCCCTATTCTGGGATCAGCGAGAACACCACCCATTACTTTTCGATCGGCTACCTAGGCGAAGCCCGCAAACGGGAGATGAACATCTCGCTCTCCGAGCCGAAAGACAAATCAGTGATCTACCAGGACCACGTTACGGTCAAGGGTAAAGTCGACATTAAAGAAGGCGACGAAGACGCGCCCAAAGGCCCGCTCACCCTGCGGCTCAACGGCGCCAACATCCCGGTCAATGCCGACGGCTCCTTCTCGGCCGAAGTGCCGGTCGAGAATTACGGCAAAAAGCTGGTCAGAGTTGAAGCGGCCGACACCGCCGGCAACGTCGCGGTCAACGAATCGCGCATCGTCCGCCTGACTTCTTTCGCCGACGTCCCCGAGGGCTACTGGGCCAAAATGCCGATCGAGAACAACGCGACGGTCGGTTTAGTTCAAGGTTATCCTGACGGCAACTTCAAGCCCGAGCGGTCGTTAAGCCGCGCCGAGCTCGCGACTCTCCTTGTCCGCGCCAAAGGCATCAAACTGCCCGAAGGCAAAGCGCGCCAGGCGTTCAAAGACGTCAAGCCGGGCTTCTGGGCGGCCAAATATATCGACGTCGCTCAAAGAGAAGGTCTCATCAAGGGCTATCCCGACAAGTCCTTCCGCCCGAACAACGTGATCAACAAGGCCGAAGGCATCGCCGTCATGGTCCGCTTCGACCAGCTGAAATTAGCCGAAGTCGACGCCAAACCGTACTGGGATATTTCGACCAGCCACTGGGCGGCCAAATATATCCAGGCGGCCAAAGACAACGGTATGTTAAAGTTCATCGAACGCAACCGCCTGCGGCCCAAAGAGGCGCTGGCCAGGGCCGAATCGGTCGAGATGTTAGGCAAGACCTCGCTCGCCGGCGGCAAGATCAAGGACCTCTACACCTGGGAAAAAGGTTTCCGGCCCGAGTTTACGCCGGAACAGAGACCGCAGATCAAGGCCGGGGCCGGAGAATTCGCTGCCGTCCAGTAAGTTCAAGTTAGCTTAAATTTAAAAGGCCTCCGAGAGATCGGGGGCCTTTTTATATCCAAAAATAAACTGAAATTTCTTGATAACCTATCGATAAATACTAGGGAGTGATTTAACATGTTAGGAAGGATATCAAATACACGTTTCGATTACCGGCCGACGGTTTTCAATCTCGGTCTCAACCGGGCTTTCAGGAGCGGCGGCTGCGGCGGCTCGGAGCCGATCTGCCCGAAGTTCCCTGATGACAAAGTTCAGGGGAAAAAAGGCGTTTATACTATTTTAATGCCGCTGACGGACGTTAATCCCGACGCCGAGGGCGGTATGTCAAAGGTCTATCTGGCCATCGACCCGGAGGACTATCAATGTGTTTTAAAGGTCATGATCGACATTTCGGGCTTCCGGCCGGAAGAGGCCAGAGAAATGACCTTGAGGTTCGTTGAAGAGGTCA